>JBAMMJ010000053.1:0-10492 GCA_039793825.1 Verrucomicrobiota bacterium
TATTCCATAGCCTTACCACAGCACTCCAAAGCGGTGGCGTTGCCACCGCACTCCAATATTATGGATTCCGTTAATTTCAAACCCTCACGGGAGTTGAACATTAATTCCTCTGATTAATTTACACCCAAAATCCTTGTTTTAAAAGGGGACGATTTGCGAGTTTAAGTTATTTTGGACAGGAGTTCAAATATAGATAATTTAATTTAATGTCGTTTGCTCCGATTTCCTGTATGTTATTACAGATGCGGTAATGAAAAGCTGGAAACAAAAGCTAAAAGGCAGTCTTATAGGGCTGATAGGGTTTATATTGTCGCCACTGTCGTGGTGGAACGACCTTGTGGTAAATATTCCACTGGCGGTAATAATAGGGTGGCTTTTTAGTCTGATCTATAAGCCGCTGTTTCTCCCAGCCGCGATTGTTGGCTACTGGTTCACAAATGTTCTTGGTCTGATTCTGCTTCGGCGCGGCGCCCAAACGGCTTTAAGCGAAAAAGACGCGCCAAAACCTTTTTCCAAAAAAGAATTGCTCAAAGATATTTTAATTTCAATTGCGTATACTTTTGTTATCATACTCCTTGCAAAGTTCAGGTTAATTGAACCGATAAGTAACTATTTTTCAAACATAAACAATAGATGAACATCCGGCGATACGGCGCGATTAATAAGAACGCCGCCTTCCCAGCGGTTCTTTGCCTGGTATTTGTTCTCATAACTTCGGGATTCGGCGCGATAAGGCTTGAGAATATCCCACTGCATCTGGTTCGGCTTGCCACAGGCTTTCGGATTGTCCCTGTTGCGCAACCGGCAATATGCGGCGATGTACGGTCAATAGCCTTTGACGAGCGTGGACGGCTATTCGTAGCCACATCAGCCGACATACGGATACTCGTTGATACAAACAGAGACGGAGTTTTTGACGCTTTCACAATTTTTTCAGACTTTCGGTCGCGCGGAAAAATATTCTCCGACGGTTTTTCGCTTTACGCATTCTCTCAACCTTCGCTATATCGTCTTGTTGACGAAAACGGGGATGGAATTTTAGATGTCCAGCCACAAAAGTTGTTTGATCTTGAAGGAAATGACGCCTTTATTTCCCAATTAAAACGCGGCGCAGATGGCTGGTGGTATGCAACCTTATCCCGCAACGCCGGGCTTGATAATATTAGAATAGGCGGTTTTCCTTTAATATTCAAAAAAGATTGCGGGGCGCTTGTGCGATTCACGCCAGACTTCGTTGCAGCACAGATTTTCGCCACAGGCTTTAATAATCCCATAGCATTTGATTTTAACGGCTACGGAGAAATATTTGTTTGCGACGGCGGAGCTGATGAATCCATTTTGGTCCCTCATAAGTCCGGAGCGCGGATTATCAAAGCAAAAAACGGCTGGCACTACGGGTGGACTGAATCCGGCGGCGAACCAATCTCAAAGGCGAATTATTATTTTGATGTTGGCGCGGCACTGGAAGAGCTCGGCGTAGCAACCCCGTCAAGCCTTGTCGTTTACCAGCATAAACAATTTCCCGACTATTTCCATAACGGGTTATTCGTCGCGCTCTGGAGTTCAGGCAAAATCCTCTTTTTCCCCTCAATTAATGGGGAGGTTGCAGCTTCGGAATTATTTCTGGATTCTTATCCTGATAACGATTTTGCGCCTGTTGATATGGCGGTCGCGCCTGACGGCTCGCTTTTTATTGCCACCGGCGGCGCAAAAACATCGCCTCGCATATTCAGAATTGATTATTTGCTGGCGCAAAAAAAACCGACCGAAGCGGTTGAAAACCTTTCGCCACTTTTAAGGGCGCTAAATGCGCCGCAACCATTTGACGCATGGTCGCGCGTGGTCTGGACATCAGAGGCGCAAAAGGCTGGGTTTAACGCCTTCAGTATGGTAATCGGCAGCGAAATTTATACCCCCGAACAACGTATTCGGGCAATTGATATTAAAATGGAGTTGTTTGACGGTTTGACGTTGCGCGAAGTCCGCGCCGCTTCAAGGGCGGTTTCGCCGGCTGTCAGAAGAAAAATCGCTCAGGCATTGCAATTTGATGCGGTTTTAGAATCTCAGGATGTATTAGGTCAACTGGCAACCGATCCTGAGCCAGCAGTCCGCGCCGCAGCGCTTGATGCAATAAACGCGCAGTTCGGAAGTTTCAAAAGGATACCGCTACTTCCCATAATTCTTCCAAACCTTGCGCATCCGGACAGAGAAACCCGCCTCGCAGCCGCCCGCCTGGCTGCGCGGCTTGACGAATATGAATGGAAAAAATACCTCCCAACCGCCACCAACGCCAGCGCGCTATCTCAACTCTCAGCCGCAATGAGTATGGCTTTCAGAAAAAAAGGAGTTAACACGGAGCTGGTTAATCTTGCCCTTAACATATTTGTTAAATCTCAAGATAATCAGGCAAAATTGGATGCTTTGCGCCTGATAATCCTTGGCATTGGCGATTTTCCGCCGTCTGAACACACCTCAGACATCGGCGTCGCATTTGAACCAAACTCTGAACAAAAAGAAATAAGCGCAGTCTCAAATCGCGTACTTGCAACACTCAAACCATTCTTCCCGAACGCTAACCCTGCAATCTCGTATGAATTGGCGCGGCTGTTTGCAATGTTGCAGGATAACGACCAACGGCTTCCATCGCTATTTGTTAACCTCATAAACAGGCAATCTCCGCTTGAAAGCGATATGTTTTTCCTTTCGGCGCTCGCCGCTCTGCCGCCGCCGCGTCGGGCTTATGAGCCTCCCCCAACAGCGACTGCTTTGCTTACAACGCTCGGCAAATACAACAACCTGCCTTACACCATAAAACCAAAAACAGATAATTATTTAGATTACCTTATATCAACATTGTTAAAAAACGACCCATCGCTGGATGAACAATTGCTAAAAAACCCGATGTTTCTAAAAGACGGACTCACAATTGTGGCTCCGCTTCTTGCACTGCCACGGCAACAACAGGCGTTAAAATTGTTCTTCAACTCACAGGCGCGCGGATACAATAAGGTCTCGCAACAACTAATAAATTGGCTCGGCGGTTTTACAAACGACGCTGTGTGGCTTTTCTTTCAATCTCAATGGACAAACAGGGCGCTTCAGGACGATATCCTCATTCACCTGTCAAATTTTGCGCGCCCGCAAGACAGGGAGAAATTTATTCAGGGTCTTAATTCTCACAGACCGGACGTCATCCTTGCCTGCATAGACGCTCTGCTGAAACTGCCTCCAGATACATCCGCCGCGGCGCAACTGCGCGTTTTGCAACTGTTACGCCGACTCGTAAGAGACCCGGAACAAAAACCGTTGCGGGAAAAAACCATTCAATTGTTGAGCCGCTACACAAATACCCCTTTCCTGATTCAGGAAATCTCCTCCGATCCACAAAACCTGCTAAAAATTTATGACCCGATTTTTATCCGCTTTGTTAATCTTTACCCGACCTTTGCCCCGCTGCTGGATGGCGAGCAGGACGCCGAAGCGTTCAGAATATTGAATCTGACGCGCGCGGTGCGTCCTCCAATCGGCGACCCGCAACGCGGCTACCAGGTCTTTGTGCGAAGACGTTGCGCAACCTGTCATAACCCGGTCTCAGAATTTGCGCCATCTCTTTCGGAATTCACCTCTAAAATGCCCATTCAATTTTTAACGCAGGAAATTATCTTTCCAAACCAGCGGTTAAACAAAGCCTATAATATGCAACTTTTTACATTAAAGAACGGTCAAAAAATCGTCGCCATCGGGCGATTTCTCGGCGGCGATTTTTGTTATTTACAGTCTACGCCGACAAATACAATCCGTATTGCCGCGGCAAATATAGATTACATCCAGAAATTCAATCAATCAGTTATGCCTCCCGGGCTATTAAACGGAATAACCGCGCAAGAACTCTCCGACCTCTGCGCTTTTATCAAACAGGCAAAATAAATTCACATCCTATAACCCCAATCATTAGTAGGTTGGCAAAAAAGTTTCATTTATAAAATTTACCAGCTTTGCTCATAAATCAGGGAGACCATTCTTATGAACAAATTTAGTTGAAACATCATTTTTAGTATATTAGAATTTGTTATAGACCAATGAAAATTTTTATCCGCTTTTTTTGTCTTATATCCGTTTCGCTCGCTTCTTTTGTATCACAAGCGCAAACGCAGAGTGAAAAATTTGCCCTCGGAGTTGAATATCTTGTGCTCGGGCTTGCCGAGGTTTACGCAAAAACTGGCGTCGTCTGGGCAAAGGCAATGGGTTCAGGCTTCAGCTGGGGAGACATTGAACCAAACCCTCCAGTCGGCGGCAAACATAACTACAACTGGAATTATACCGACCGCTTAATCCTTGAATATCAAAAAGCCGGTTTTCGCCATTTTCAGCTTTATATAAGATGTATGAATCAATGGGCGTCAGGCAAACCATATAAATTAACCGAAAGAGGAAGTTACCCGCCTAAACCGGAATACTTAAAGGACTACACCGAATTTTTGCGCGCTATTGTCCAGCGATACAATATAAAAAGTCCTGATCATTGTCCCGGTTTAATAACCTCCGTTGAACATTTTGAAATTGAAGCCGAATGGGGAACCGGTTTCTGGCGCGGCACAATTTCCGAATATCTTGACCTATTAAAAGTTGCGTATCCCACAATTAAATCCGCAAATCCTGATGCAAAAGTAATTCTGATCGGTTTCTTCCTTGCCGGTCTGTTTGAAGGCAATCCCGACCCTGCCGCCATACCTTCAACTCTGGCAAAGATGCCCGCTCAAAGACGCAAAATCACCGAACAATACCTCGCCGATATCAAAACCCTGCTGTCACATCCTGAATTATTTGACATCGTTGAATTTCACTCCCTTAGCGACTGGAGCGAGATAAGCGGTATGACCCGATTTTTGCGCCAGACAATGCGAGAACGCGGCTACGAAAAACCTATCTGGGTAGGCGACGTTAATTACACGGCTTCGCCACTGATGTTTTGGGGAATGCCGCTCCCACCTTATACAGAGGAACAAAAAACAGCAATTCAATCCACCCTGTCCGCCCTCGCAAATCAGAAAAATCCGCATCACAAAGAGGCTATGGATTGGTTCAGGGCTGAACAATCAAAGTGTCTTATCAAAAAAGTTGTCCTCGCAATGGCTGAAGGCGCCTCTGGAATCAATATCGGGAATCTTGAAGATTGGAAGATATTTTCATTCGCGCCAACCATTGCCGGCACAGCCGCTTTTCAAGGATTAATTGAGACAAAAGGAATACCGCCCAAACCTGCGGAACTCCGTCCGGCATATCATGCCCTGGCTCTTGTCTCAAAAAAGTTAAACGCATTTTCATCGGTAAAACCGCTGCAACTCGGCAAGGGCATTTTTGCATACCAATTTGATGTGGCTTCCAGACCTGTCTATATGCTATGGTATGACGACGGTAAACGGTATCTCCCGGCGGATGTTGAACCCTCTATAACAGTAAAAATTCCGTTGCCACAGCGCAGTTATATTTTAACAGAAACCCCTGTTGTGGCTGGCGGGAACATAGTCTCGCGGAAAGTCATTCCTGCTAACGGAACTCTGGAAATCAAACTAACCTCATCCCCAATCTTTATTGAACAGACGGAATAAACCTCTCTTTTTGTCTGATTGCCTCAGAATCATTCCTATATTAAGGCGAATTCCCTGGTAAATTTCTCAAGCCGCGCTCTGCTGTAAAGTGAATTATCTATGTTCCCAGCCAAATCTTGGGCTGATAGGCCAGTAAACAAAAAAGGCTTTCCCGATAACATTTTCCTGTGGGAAATCCCCCCAATAGCGGGAGTCAAGACTGTTGAGGGTATTGTCGCCGAGCACAAGATAGTGCTTTGGAGAAACGGTAAACTCGGCATCTCCGTCAGGGAACAAAGGCGCGAGCCCGGCTTTATGGTATTTTGCGGCAACGAAATTGTTAACGTGTCCAAAATATCCCCCTTCAACGGGTTGGTCTCCGAATGTATATACATTTTCAAAACGCGGTGTGGAGGCGTCAAGCCGTTGTCCATTTATGTAAACATGCTGGTCGTTGCCGATCCTGACCTTTTCGCCACCCAGGGCGATTAACCGTTTTATGTAAAATTGGTCTTGCGGTATTCCCTGAATGCCGCGGGTTTCAAAGACGATTATCTCGCCGCGTTTCGGGTGTCTGAAATTAAAAGTCATTCGGTCAACAAAAAGATGGTCACCGCTTTTTACCACAAGTTTAATGACATCCTCCCCTTTTTTGAATGCCTGCCCTTCATAAACCCCGGCGCGCGCTATGCCGTCAAAGAGTTGATCGGGCGGAAACCAGACGTAATAAGTCTCATCGCCGATCCTGAATGTTTGCAAGATATTAAAGAACACGAATTTCCTGACAGGACTTATGTTGTTTAGTTCGCCGTCGTTTTTCGCCACAACGTGGTAATAAGAGATGCCATAGAACCAGGAATTTACGAACGACTTCAAGCCGGTTGGGAACACAATGTCCGGACGGTTTTTAAGATTAATATGCGTGATGCCATACAACGTCGGCTGCATAGAGCCTGTTGGGATTTTGAATGGCTGAAGGAAAAAGGTGCGTATCCCCATTGCCACCGCGATAGCAACGAGAAAAACCTCCACGTTTTCACGCCATGATTGATGAGGATAGGGTATGAGATTTGCGTTTGCCACCTGTTCAAGTTTTTCTATTTTCTCGGCGATGGCTTTTTTGTCAAAAGGGGCTTTTAACACCTCTTCTAATTCAGAGGCTGCAAGGAGTATGTTGTCTATGGCTTTTTTGCTTAAGATATCGCGCTGGGCGTCAAGCAAACGCAGGATATGCCGTTTTTGTTCAACCCCATCTCTGTATGTTTTCCTTAAAAACCATTTCAGTATATTCATAAATCTATTGCGGCGTTGGTTTAAACTTTTAAGACCTCAACAAATGCCTCTTGCGGGATGTTTACCGAGCCGATGGACTTCATTCGTTTTTTGCCCTCTTTTTGTCTCTCAAGCAATTTTCGTTTTCTCGTTATATCGCCGCCATAACATTTTGCCGTAACATCTTTTCTAAGGGCTTTGATGGTTTCGCGGGCGACAATTCTGCTGCCTATTGCCGCCTGGATTGCAATCTGGAATTGCTGGCGTGGGATAACTTCTTTTAATTTCGCCGCAAGGGCGCGCCCGCGCGCCTCAGCTTTATCGCGGTGAACAATGCAGGAGAAGGCGTCAACCGGCTCGCCGTTTACGAGCATTTCCAGTTTCACCATATCGGCTTCCTGATAGCCGGCATGCTCATAATCCATAGAACCATAACCGTGGGTGACGCTTTTTATTCTGTCGTGAAAATCAATCAAAATTTCATTAAGCGGCAGGATGCTTGTAAGCATTACGCGCTTTGTATCCAATGTCTCCGTATTTTCAACCCTTCCACGTTTTTCAGTAATTAAGGTGAGCATATCTCCGATGTTTTCGTTGGGACAGATGATAAAGGCGCGCACTATCGGCTCTTCAATTTTCTGGATATAGTTCGGCTCGGGCATAAACGCCGGGTTGTCCACGTCCTTCACGCTGCCGTCAGTTAATGTAACCCGGTAAACGACGCTCGGATAGGTTGCGATAATATCCATTCCATACTCGCGGCGCAGCCGTTCCTGAACAATTTCAAGATGGAGCAGTCCGAGAAATCCGCAACGGAATCCAAACCCAAGTGCAACCGATGTTTCAGGCTGGTATACAAAAGCCGAGTCGTTCAATTGCAGTTTGGCAAGATTAATCTTTAAATGTTCATAATCGGCGTTGTTTATTGGATAAATTCCGCTGAAAACCATCGGCTTGATCTCTTTAAACCCGGGCAACGGCGGCGCAGGATTCTTTACGTCGGTTATCGTATCTCCAATTTTAACTTCAAGAGGGCTCTTGATATTGCCGGTTATATAACCAGTCTCGCCAGCCTCAAGTTTCTCTCTCACATACGGCTTTGGATTAAAACTGCCGACTTCTTTTACCTCAATGACTTTGTCGGTATGAGCAAATCTGACGTGCATTCCGGGTTTTATTACACCGTCAAAGAGTCGCACGTGGATAACAACCCCCTTAAAGGTGTCAAAATAGGAGTCAAACACCAGCGCCTGCAATTTGCCGCCAGCATTGGGTTTTGGCGCCGGCAACCTGTGAACAACCGCTTCAAGGATTTCATCAATCCCGATGTTTTCTTTCGCGCTCGCCAGAATTGCTTCTTCGCCCGGGATCGCCAGAATCTCTTCAAGCTGACGTTTCGTCTGTTCAACGTTCGCGTGCGGAAGGTCAATCTTGTTTATCACAGGAATTATTGTCAAATTCTGCCTCACCGCAAGATGAACGTTGGCTACTGTTTGCGCTTCAACCCCCTGAGAAGCATCAACAACAAGCAAAGCCCCTTCGCATGCGCTCAAACTGCGGCTTACCTCGTAAGAAAAATCAACATGCCCTGGCGTGTCAATCAGGTTAAGCTCGTATTTTTCGCCGTTCTTTGCCGTATAATACATCGTGACCGGGTGCGCCTTTATTGTGATGCCCCGTTCTTTTTCAAGGTCCATTGAATCAAGAAATTGTTCCTGAAACTCGCGCTCGCTAATCGTGCCGGTTCGGAAAAGCAATCTATCCGACAAGGTCGTCTTGCCGTGGTCTATATGGGCAATTATACAAAAGTTTCTTATGTGTTGAATATCCATTACCTGCCAATCCGACTTATTTTATCTACAAAGTCAACCAGCGCTAATAATTATACACCTATTTTATAAACTGAAAAATAGCATTAAAAGGATAAAGTTCAAAATAACAAGACAAATCGCGTTTAAATATCCAAAAATAAATAATTATACCCGCCAAGAATCCGGCTTACCACAATTCATAAATTTAATCCAAAAATTATTCTTTCTGCGGAATTTGACAATTCATTCCCTAAATTTTATCGTAAAACAATAATTGTCAGATTTATGGAAACAACCATTGAGCTTGATGAGCTTTTGGTCTGCAGGCTTGATACAAGAGAAAAAAAGCCGCGTCCCTGTTCGCTTGTGATTTTTGGAGCAAGCGGCGATCTAACCTCAAGGAAACTAATCCCAGCCCTTTATCATCTGTATGTTGAAAAACTGCTCCCTGAACCCTTCTTGCTCGTTGGCGTAGCCAGAAGAGAAAAAACCAGCGAAAGCTGGCGAAACGAATTAAAAGAAGCGGTTGCAAAATTCAGCAGAAGCGGCGCGCCAAACGAAGAGCAATGGAATAGGTTCGCTTCAAAAATTCTCTATTGCAGGGGCGATCTGGGCGAGTATTCAACCTATTTTGAACTCAAACAACTCCTTGAAGCCCAGCCAGAGCCGCAACTGGTGGAAAATACACTTTTTTATCTTGCAACGGCTCCGGGACAATTCGCGGAGATAGTTGAAAATCTCTCCCGTTGCGGACTGGTTAAAAAAGAGAATCAGGATAGCGTCTGGCAGCGGGTTATTGTGGAAAAACCTTTTGGATATAGCCTTGAGTCCGCCCGTGCGCTAAACCGCGAGCTCTTCAAATATCTTCACGAAAATCAGTTATACCGCATAGACCATTATCTCGGAAAAGAGACCGTCCAGAATATTTTGATGTTTAGATTTGCAAATTCCATTTTTGAAACACTCTGGAACCGCCAGGCGATTGACCACTTCCAGATTACCACGAGCGAAAAACAGGGCGTAGGCTCGCGCGGCGGCTATTACGAAGAAGCAGGCGCCCTGCGGGATATGGTCCAGAACCATATGCTTCAGCTGCTGGCGCTTGTTGCTATGGAACCGCCGGTCACACTTGAATCCGAATCAATCAGAGATGAAAAAGTTAAGTTGTTAAAATCCATCCGAAGACTAGACCCCGACCTTACCCCTCAATACGCTGTCAGAGGTCAGTATATAGAAGGCGAAATTGATGGCGTGCGGGTCAAAGGCTATAGACAGGAAGAAAAGGTTAAGCCCGATTCACACGTGGAAACTTTTGTTGCCCTTAAACTTTATATAGACAACTGGCGCTGGTCTGGCGTGCCGTTCTTTCTACGCACTGGTAAACGATTGCCGGTAAACGCAAGCGAGATCCGGGCGCAATTCAAGCGCACCCCCAACGTCCTGTTCGCCGCTCAATGCGGTGAACGGCTGGACGCAAACTCCATCACCCTGCGGTTGCAGCCAGATGAAGGAATAACCCTTAAAATCAACGGCAAGGTTCCCGGCGCCTCGGTGGTCGTCAGACCGGTGCGTATGCACTTCAGTTATAACACCGAATTCGGTGCTTACACACCAGAAGCCTATGAACGACTCCTTCTGGACGCCCTCTCTGGCGACCCAACATTGTTTATCAGAAGCGACGAGGTTGAAGTCGCCTGGAGCATTGTTGATCCGATTCGCCAGTTCTGGCAGAACCTGCCATTGACACCGCAGGAGTTTTACCCCGCAGGAACCTGGGGACCGCAAGCCGCAAACACATTACTGGAAAAAGCAGGTTTTGCC
>JBAMMJ010000054.1:0-5471 GCA_039793825.1 Verrucomicrobiota bacterium
GGGTTTTTAATTAAACCCGGAGACACAAACCGTTTATTTGAAGCAATTGCCGAACTTGTCTCAAAACCTTCTCTGCGCGAGTCAATGGGGAAGACAGGACAATCATTTGTTATTGAAAACTTTGCAGAAGAAAAAATGATAGACTCAATCTACAATCTATATAACCAGATACTGCGCAGAAACTCTTGAATTGTTAAATTGAAACGGGCTGAGATGGTTCTATTGAAAAATCAGGGGCGATAAAGAAACCCTATATTAACTGCGATGTTTTAGCAGACACGGAAGAGTTTCTATTTCAATCATTATGAATGACGGGATCCCCGTATAAGGTGAACGTTCCGGCGCGCGTGATGTTTACTTCAAGCAACTCGCCGATGTGGCGGTGCGAGCCTTCAAACACGACGATTTTGTTGCAACGGGTGCGTCCCATCAAACGCTCGGGATTTTTTTTGCTCGGACCTTCCACGAGGATTTGAACCCGCTTGCCTACGAGCCGCGCGTAACGTTCAGAACCGATCTGGTTCATCAAATTTAATAAATATTGATGACGCGCCTCTTTAACCTGCTGGGGGATTTGATCAGGCATAATTGCCGCTTTTGTTCCTTCGCGCGGCGAATATTTAAAAATGAAAGCCTGGTCAAATTGCGCTTCCTTCACCAGACTTACAGTTTGTCCGAAATCATCGTCGGTTTCGCCGGGGAATCCAACAATAATATCGGTGCAGATGCCGATCTGGGGTTTAACCTTTCTTAATTTTTCAATTATCTCCAGATATTTCTCGCGCGTATGACCGCGTCCCATTAGTTTTAGTATTCTGTTGCTGCCGCTTTGAACCGGGATATGCGCGCTTTCCACCAATTTTGGCAGCCGACCATAGGCTTCAATAAGGTCGTCTCCATAACCTTTTGGATGAGGGGCTGTGAATCGGATCCGTTCAATCCCGTCAACTTCGTGAACCGCTTCAAGCAATTGAACAAAAGGAGATTTTCCGTCTTTTGTATTGATAACGCCGCGCCCATAACTTGTGACTATCTGTCCGAGCAATGTGATTTCTTTTACACCTTTTTGAGCAAGTTCGCGGCACTCCTGGACGATGTCGTCTATTGGTCGGCAACGTTCTTTTCCGCGTGTGTGCGGGACGATACAAAAGGTGCAGCGTTGATTACACCCCTGCATTATGCTGACAAAGGCTGTGACGGCTTTTTGTCCGCGCCCATCAAGCAGATGTTCGCGAACCGCCATCTGGCTGCCATTTTCTTCGCCTATCTCAACGATTTTATCCTTTTTGCCGTTCAACAACTCCTCAACGTAGTCTGCGATACGGTGGATTTTCTGAGTGCCGACCACAAGGTCAACATCGGGCAATCTATCAATGAGGCTTTGACCGCGGCTTTGAGCCATACACCCCATAAAACCCAGGACTACATTTCGCTTTGAGGCGCGCGCGTCTGCGGCAATAGCGCGCATCTTGCCGAGAGCCTTTTGCTCGGCGAGGTCGCGAACGCTGCAGGTGTTGAGAAGGATTATGTCGGCGGTCTCCTCCGACTCGGCGAGCGTATAACCGCGCGCCTGCAACTGCGCTGCTACAGCCTCCGAATCCCTTTCGTTCATCTGACAGCCGTATGTTTTTATAAAGACGCTGGGCATATCGTTACTAAAAAAACTACCCAAATATAAATCTAAAACAATTTTTGTATTTTACCACATCAATGTCCATTTTAAAAATTTCAGAAATCAAAATTGACGCCAGGGACACAAAGACCGAACCGCTCTTGTGAATTATTTCATCGGGGGTAGCATAAAATTTTATCAAATCTGTGGAATCAAGAAAGGTTTTCAGTATGCAATAGAAATCTATTTTTCAAGATTCAAGCAATTTACCATTTTCCTGAAGCATCATAAATTTAAGGAAATTCCGGCATTTTCCGTGTGAATTTTGGATTGAATTTATCTAATGAGAATTTTTGAATTTACGAATTTTTACCTTTCAATGATGTCGGTAAGTATGTGAATGTGGATGTGATGTCGCTTTGGAGTGTGGGGGATATGATGCCGATTTGGAATAGCAGATGACACTAAATGGAAATATAAAATTCCAAATTTAAGGATTAAACTAATCTGTTGGTTTATATTTTTTCACAGGGTTGGTAGTTCTTTGGTGTCACAATGCGGTAGCGGTGCCACCGCACTCCATAAAAGAAAAATACCAAATCAAAGAATAAACTATTCCTACGGTTGGTGTTTCTTTCTAAAGGCAAAGGGTTTTCTAAGCCCACAAAGTGGTGTTGCGCCTGCTTGTGCAGGCTTAACACCGCACTCCATATAACCGCATTACAAAAATTTCAGTTAGTTATTCAGGACAGATATGAGTTCAAGATTTTTTTAGTGCAAAATATGATATGAACTTTTCTCCTATTTGTTTCGTCGGAAAATAATTTGGTTTACGTTCCAGTGAAAATTAAGTAAACTGTATTATCCATTGCTGTTATGAATAGAGATGTCAATTCAACTGATTCTGGGTTAAATACGGCTGTTTCAGGTTATAGGCGAGAACTTGATGAATTGATTCAAAAGCTCAAAAGCCCTGATGACAAAGTCCGCGCGGAGGCTGCGGAAGGTCTGGTTAAACTTGGTTCGGTTGTGGTTCAGCCGCTGGTGGAAATTATGGATGACAAAGATTTTGAAGTGGCAAGAACAGCACGGCGAACGCTCTGGAAAATGGCAAGGCATTCGGGAAAACCAGGCTTAAAAAACGAAAAGGATAAAATCTGCAAACAAATATCCAAAGCGCTAAATTCCGCTGCGTCAATTCAGACAAAACGGGAGTTGTTATGGATGTTGTCGGAAATTGGCGATGGTGATGCGGTTTCGGAGATATCAAAATTTTTCGCCAATAAGGACCTCAGAGAAGATGCGCGTTGCTGCATTGAGCGAATTCCGACTAACGGTGCAGTTTCGGCTCTGAAATCCGCGTTTAAAAAGGCAGATGAAGAATTCAGATACGCGCTTGCCGAGTCGTTGCGCGCCCGGGGCGCAAAGGTTGAAGGTTATCCATCAAAAAAACTTATCCCGACGCGTCAGACCGATATAGGAAGATGATCCTGCAGAGAGGTGGGTTAATTTGTGATGAACGCGGATGATGTGAGTTTTTTTCTTCAGTATTAAGCAGGATTATAAATATTTTATTTAATGGAGTAGGGTTTGCGTCCGCGGAGGTTGCCTGTGTAGATTTCACATTTTGGGTATAAACAGGCGAGAAAGTTTTCGGATGCACGATTTCAATTTAATAAAAGGAGAATGCCATCATTTTTAATCTTTTTATAGATTGCGATGGTTCTGGCGCTGTTTGGGTGTGGTTAAAAGCCATTGAGACAAATGCGGTATTGCAACTGGGCTTGTAATTGTGCAAACTTTAACATAATGAGCAAACGGTTTTACATAACGACGGCGATAGATTATGTGAACGGGCAACCACATCTGGGGCATGCTTATGAAAAGATAATTACTGATGTGATAGCGCGTTCACAAAGAAGTCTAGGGAACGAGGTTTTTTATTTGACCGGCACCGACGAGCATGGTCAGAAGGTTCAACAAGCCGCTACTGCCGAAGGCAAGCCGCCGCAACAATATTGCGACGAGCTGGCAGTTGTCTGGAAAGATTTTGCCAGGAAATTGAATCTTTCTAATGATGATTTTATCCGCACTACAGAAGAGCGACATAAGAGGATTGTGAGCGCGTTTTTGCAAAAGCTATATAATCAAGGTCATTTTTACAAGGCTGCTTATCGCGGATTTTATTCAACGAAGGAAGAGACATTTTTGACGGAAAAAGACCGTCGTCCGGACGGTACATTTGATCCTGCGTATGGCGAGGTAATTGAGCTTGAAGAAGAAAATTATTATTTCAGGTTGAGCCCGCATCAGCGATGGTTGACAGAGTATATTGAGACGCATCCTGAATTTATTTACCCTGATTATCGCCGCAACGAGGTATTGGGATTTTTGAGGAACAATGTTCTTGAGGACTTATGTATATCGCGTCCGGTTAGCAGGCTGAATTGGGGGATACCGTTGCCATTTGACAGGAATTTTGTGACGTATGTCTGGTTTGATGCTCTTTCAAATTACATAACCTGTCCTGCCGCGCGCGGAGATAGTATGGTTTTAAAGGCGGCAGGGGTTGAACCACAGAGTGCGGAGTCAATTGAGCTCTGGCCTGCGGATGCGCAGGTTATTGGAAAAGACATTATAAAGTTTCACGCGGTTTATTGGCCAATAATGTTGAAGGCGATGGGGTTACCGTTGCCGCGTCAGATACTGGTTCACGGCTGGTGGCAAAAAGATTATCAAAAAATGAGCAAAAGCACCGGCAACGTTGTAGACCCGGTAGCGGTGATTGATGAGTGGGGATGCGACGCCTTCAGGTATTACGTTGTCAGGGAGCTGGATATCGGTCCGGATGGCAATTGGACTGACGCGAGTTTTGCCTCGCGATACAATGCGGAACTTGCGAATGGTTTGGGGAATCTGGTCAATAGAACCCTTTCTATGTTGAAACGTTATCGCAATGGTGTTGTGCCACAAAAAAGTTCAGACCTTGAGAAAGACGTATCTGAACTTGTTTTAAAAATCAGACAGCAACTGATTGAGTATAAGTTGCAGGACGCCTTAATCTCAATCTGGGATATTATAACACGCGCAAATCAATTTATAGACCATACAACGCCATTCAAATTAGCAAAAGACCCGACGCAGGCGCGGAGGCTGGATGAAATTCTTTACTCACTTGTTGAGACCTGCAGGATTCTTGGCGTGTTGTTGTATCCATTTATTCCTGATACAGCTTGCGCGATTTTCAAACAACTCAATGTTGAAGGAGAAGCGAATCGGTTTGAGTTAACAGCCTGGGGGGGAATTGGTGCCGGACACAAAATTGGCGAACCGTTCCCATTGTTCCCAAAGCGACTGGAAAAATAGGGCTGTATTTTTAATTAAAAAATTTTTGAACTGCGGCGGCAGGCGCCAGGCAAGCCGTTTTGGTGTTATTAAAAACCGGATTTTAGGCAACTTTTGACTGCAAGGCGGCGCGTTTGCGTTTGGTTTCGTCTAAGATTTTCTTTCTTAACCTGAGACTTTTTGGGGTTGCTTCAACATATTCATCCGGTCCAATGTATTCCAGGGCGCGCTCAAGCGACATTTTGAATGGCGGCTCAAGTTGAATTCCTACACCTTCGCCTTTTGACCGCATATTGGTGAGATGTTTGGATTTGGTTGGGTTGACAGGTATATCATTTTCGCGGGAGTTTTCGCCAATAATCATTCCTTGATAAACTTTTTCACCAGGACCAATGAATAGCCTTCCCCGTTCCTGCAATTGGTCAAGCGCGTATGCTGTGGCGATGCCGTCTTCAATACTGACGAGCGAACCGTTTTTCCGCGCCGGGATTTCACCGCGGTATTGTCCATATTC
>JBAMMJ010000054.1:5481-10418 GCA_039793825.1 Verrucomicrobiota bacterium
GCCCGCGCGTCTGGTTTACAAGGTCGGTTTCAAATCCTATAAGTCCGCGGGTTGGGATTAGCGCTTCCACGCTGATTTGGTCGCCGTGATGGTTCATCAATGTTATTTCTGCCTTGCGTGTGGCGAGGTTTTCAAGCACCGGTCCCATAAAATCTTTAGGGATTTCAAGGAATATCTTTTCAATCGGTTCAAGGAGATTCCCGTTTTTATCGGTTTTGAATATAACCTCCGGTCTTGAGACAAGGACTTCATAGCCTTCGCGCCTCATCTGTTCAACTAAAATTGCGATCTGCATTTCTCCGCGGGCGCTAACGAGAAACACGTTCGGCTGGTCTGTGTCGGAAACCTGAAGCGACACATTGGTTCGGGTTTCTCTTATCAATCTTTCTTTGATATGACGCGCTGTTACCAGATGTCCTTCCTGTCCGGCGAGCGGTCCGTCGTTAACAGCGAATTGCATTTGAATTGTTGGCGGATCAATTGGCACAAATGGCAACGGCTCGGCTTCTTCGCTATCTGTCAATGTTTCTCCAATAAAGACGTTTTCAATGCCGGTGATTCCGACTATATCGCCCGCGCCTGCCTCTTCAATCTCCACTCTTTTTAATCCTTCAAAGTGGTAGATCGCAGTGACTTTGCCGGTTTCTTTTGTCCCGTCGCCGTGAATACAGATAATTGGGGAGCCGACGCGGACTGTACCGCTGTAGATTTTTCCCAGGGCGATTCTGCCTAAATAATCGGAGTAATCAAGATTAGCGACAAGTAGTTTAAACTCTTTTGATTGTTGGACGCGCGGCGGCGGTATGTGTTTTATAATTGCTTCAAACAACGGCTCCATTGAAACGCCAGGCTGGTCAAGCTTTGTCTTTGCGTAACCTTCTTTGGCGCTGGCAAATATTATCGGGAAATCAAGTTGATCATCGCTGGCGTTCAGTTGTAAGAACAGTTCAAAAACCTGGTCTAACACTTCGTTCGGGCGGGCGTGTTCGCGGTCTATTTTGTTGATCACGACGATTGGTTTTGCGCCGGCTTCAAGTGCCTTTCTAAGGACGAACCGGGTTTGAGCCTGTGGACCCTCGGCTGCGTCAACAACAAGCAAAACGCCGTCAATCATATTCATTATTCGCTCAACCTCGCCGCCAAAATCGGCGTGTCCCGGGGTGTCAACAATGTTAATATGGTAATCTTTGTATTTGAAAGAGGCGTTCTTGGCTTTGATGGTGATGCCTTTTTCGCGCTCAAGGTCCATCATATCCATAATTCGTTCTTCTGCAACGATTGCCTGGTTGGCGCGAAAAACACCAGATTGCTTGAGCAGGCAATCAACAAGCGTTGTCTTGCCGTGGTCAACGTGCGCTATAATTGCAATGTTTCTGATATGTTCCATACTGTTATAAACCCAAAAACCCTATAATAAAGGTGAATAACTTTCACTATATTTAAAGATTCGTCAAGCCGTTTAAAAATATTGTTGTTATCTAATTACCGAATGTTAGAATAAAAACATTCAAGACAATAAAACATAATAGCACAACTCGCCGCATTATGAAAAGAAATAATAGGATAGCCCGTCGGGATTTTCTTAAGCAAACCATAGCAGCCGGTATCGGTAGCATAATGATTGTTCCACGCAATGTGATTGGGGGCGAAGGCTACGTTCCGCCGAGCGAAACCCTGGGCGGGGCTTTGATTGGCTGTGGCGGACGCGGTCCGGGCACTTTTGGTGAAATGCAGAAGGGGCTCAACGTCGTTCAACTGGCAAGATGCGACGTTAGATGGAAAGGCAAAGCCGACAACAAAACTACTTACACCGATTTTCGCTATGTGCTGGATAGAAAAGACATTGACGTTGTGGCAATTGCAACCCCGCCGCACTGGCACGCTCTCATTTCTATCGCTGCAATGGAAGCAGGAAAAGATGTCCTTTGCGAAAAACCGATGACTCGCTTTATCGCCGAGGGCAGGGCTGTTGCGGAGGCTGAAAAACGATACGGACGCATTTTTCAGATAGGCACCTTTGGCAGGTTTAACGAGGCTAAAGACCCGAAAAAGGTAATGATTCGCAAAATAATGAAGAGCGGGTTGCTAAAAAAATGCGAGGTTGTAATCGTTCGCCGAGGCGGATTCAAGGTAAAGGAGTGGAGCGGTCTTGTAAACGCAAAACCGCAACCTGTGCCACCTAATCTGGATTGGGATATGTATGTCGGACCATCCCCTATGAAGCCGTATCACCCGCACCGCGTCGGGGGAACGCATCGCGGTTATTGGGACTATGAAGGCGGCGGGCTTGCCGATATGGCTCAGCATTACCTTGACCCGATTACCTGGACCTATGGACTGGATAATACTGCCCCGGTTGAAGTGGAAGCTCACGCCCCGCCCGCTCATCCTGAAGTATGTGGAATGTGGGGATGGGTTGAACTGAAATATGAGAACGGACTCACGCTTGTCCTTGACAGCGCAGAGTGGGGAGACCCGTGGGAGAAAAAGAAACCGCGCAGCGTGAGTATTGAAGACCTTGTTCCAGAAGACCGCGAAAAATTAAAGCAGTTGCCCGACCCTGAGCCGCCTTTGACATTTGCGGAGGCTGTGAAACAGCGCAAACCAGCCGGCGGCAACGCAGAGGCAGCGCATCGCACAATCACGATCGTTCACCTTGCAAATATTGCAATTCGCACCGGCAGAAAGATTAAATTCGACCCGGTAAAAGAGGTTATTATCGGCGACGAAGAGGCAAACCGCCTGGCATACCAGCCAATGCGTCCACCCTGGCACCTGTAAAAACTCTAAATAATTTGAAAAATCCTGAAAAAGAAAGGAGATAATTTATGGCAGAAAAAATCAATGTTGCTGAACTGGTGGAAAAAATGCCGCCAACAGATAAAGAGCTGGAGGCGATTGAACAGGCAAAAAAACAGCCCGAAGGCGAGAAAAAACCAATTCCGCAGAATCCGGAAAGCAAGTTCACCGGACCAGACCCGAATGTCGCCGCAGAGATATGTGAAATACTGCTAAAAGCCGCGCCGGAAAGCGTCCACGAACTCATTAGTATGATAAAAGACCCCGGCTCTCCTGAATTTAAAAATTACAAAGCCGAATACCTGACACACATTCTTGCCGTTTACACTGGCAGGGCGGGCAAACAGGAACATAGAAAAACGGTCGCTGGCGTTTTTGCCTCGTATCTCGGCGATTCAAAAACGTCTGAATATGTTCAGGGATTCCTCTTGCGACAACTGGAGCGGATAGGAGACAGAGATGTTGTTGCGGCGCTCGGCAAATTACTAACCAATGAAAAACTGTGCGATTACGCAGCCGCTGCCCTCATATCAATAAAAGATGGCGCTGTTCAGCAGTTCAAAACTGCGCTGCCCGGCTGCAAAGGCAGATGCCGTCTTGTTGCAATTCAGAGCCTCGCTGCGCTTGGCGATGCGGAATCTGCGCAAACCTTCAGAAACGCACTGAAGGATGAGGATATGAACATCAGACTCGCTGGCGCGTGGGGGATTGTTAAGATCGCCGATGTTCGGGCTATACCTGACCTTCTAAAAGCCGCCGACGCGGAGTCGCATTATGAACGGTCAAAAATGGCTTCGCTATGTATTCAACTTGCGGAAGACCTTGCGGCAAAAGGTAAAAAACAGGAAGCGGCAAAGATTTTCACATACCTCCGCGATAGCAGAAAAGACCCGAAGGAAAAATACATCCGCGACCTTGCGGCAAAATGGCTTGCTAGCACAGTACTTTAACCTTTCACACAACCGTTTTATTATGAGACCGACAAATAAATTTGCAATGATCGGCGCATTTATCGTTTTATTAACTATCACTGGCGGACAGTTGACCTTTGCCGGCGATTCTCCTGCCAGTATTGAACGAATAAAGGAAGAAGAATGGGGAAAACTTCCAGATGGTCGCGCGGTAAAACGCATCACGCTCAAAAACAAAAATGGCGTGGTGGTAAAAATTGCGAACCTTGGCGTAACGATTACTGAAATCTATGTTCCTGACAAAACTGGAAACTTTACAAACGTGGTCGTCGGGTTTGACCAATTTGAGAGATTTGTTAACGGTCCAACCCTCGGCGCCGTTATAGGCAGATTCGCGAACCGCATCAGCGGTGCGCGGTTTAAGATTGACGATGTGGAATACAAAGTCACTCCCAACTCCGGAACAAACCACATCCACGGCGGCAGACGCGGGTTTGACAGAGTCCTGTGGGATGCCAGCCCGTTGCCGCCGGAAAAAGATAGGGCTTCTGTCCGTTTTACTTACCTTTCAAAAGATGGCGAAGAAGGGTATCCGGGAAATTTGACTGTCAATGTAACAATAACGCTTACCGATGATAACGAGCTTCATCTTCTTTACGAAGCCCAAACCGACAAGCCGACCGTTGTAAACCTAACAAACCACAGCTATTTCAACCTTGCCGGCTCTGGCGATGTGTTGAACCACGAACTTTTGATTGCCGCGGACTTTTATACGCCCTCCGATAGCCAATTAATTCCCACAGGTGAAATCCTCTCGGTCAGAGGCACAGCACTTGATTTTACCACGCCACACAAGATTGGCGAACGAATCGCGCAATTTATGCCGCGCCCCGGCGGATACGACCATAACTTTGTGTTGCGACGCGAAGGCAAGCCGCCTTATTTTGCGGCAAGATTAATAGAACCAGATAGCGGCAGGATTATGGAAGTTTACACAGACCAGCCCGGCTTGCAGATTTACACGGCAAACCATTTCAACGGAAAGATTGTCGGGACGGGCGGTGTCGCGTTTCCCCGACACGGCGCGGTCTGTTTTGAGACACAGCATTTTCCGGATTCTCCAAACAAACCACACTTTCCATCAACAATCCTGCGCCCCGGAGACAAATTCCATTCAATTACAGTGTTTAAGTTTGGGGTGAAATAAATGGAATATTTCTATCGGTA
>JBAMMJ010000055.1:0-20288 GCA_039793825.1 Verrucomicrobiota bacterium
ACCACCCCTTTCATAAAAAACTATCCTCAATGGATAATAACCCGCTTCAGGAAATAAAAATGTGGATATGGTATCGCCGGGTGCTCTTGGCGCTGGATAAGACATTTCAAATGGACCTATCTGCATTCCAAATCCATCGTCGCTATTCACACCAAAGGTATAACTCCCGGCTGTCGGAATATAAACACCACCTCTAACCTCTACGACGTAATCATCACTCTCAACTCCCAACGTCAAGCCCGGAAATGAAAGATTATTTGCATAACGTCCTTCTGATCCTGTGTTAAAGAAATTTATATATTGAAAATAGCCGTCGGCAGTGAAACTCTGCATACTTGAATTCGTCAACACCTGCAACGCCCTGTCAAGAGAATCAACAGTCACGTTTGCCTTGAAGGTCTTTACATACAATTGTCCTAAAATCACTTTTTGAAATCCGACTCCATTTGTGCCAGTAATCCAATTAGAATCATCAAAACCAGGTTGCATCCAAACCCCATCAACGTTGTTGTTCGTCGGGATTAATATTTTTGCCATAGATGTAGCCGAAATATTTGTGATTGTTTTGCCGATCCCATAGGATATGTCTTGATATTGCTGGGGATAGACAGGGGCAATTTGTGAAACCACATTTGTCCCTGGATCAACTAAACCAAGATATTCACCATCTGCCGCAAGGTTGAAACTTGTATGAAGTGGAGCCCCCGGAATTCTTCGGTCCTTACCTGAACAAAACACCACCATAAAACCATAAGGTGGAATGTTTGTATGCGGGAATTGCCATTTGGTTAAATTATTCGCAGCATCCGTTAAAAACCATCCACCAATGTCTACATCAAATGGATTAGGATTGTATATTTCAACCCAATCAGAAGACGCGCCATCGTCGTCTAAATAAGCGCGCTGGTTACTCGCCATAAATTCACTTATGACGAGGTTTGTTTGCGCCGTTAACGTGAATAATCCAATAGCATAGATTGCTATTGCCAGAAATATTTTACGATTTTTACTCATAAATTTGCCTCCAGAATTAAAGCAAAGAAACGACGTCAAATTCTTTGACCAACTCCTGTTACCTCCTTTTTCCTTCACAGATATTTCACTTACTAAAGCCATAAAAGCATTCGGGTTTAAGGTTTTCTGTTCTGGGTTTGATTGAATTATTATTTAATAAAAAGAAAAGTCAATAGAATTGTTAAAAAAAATGCAACTTTTATATAAAAAAATGAAGAATAAAAAGAATAATTGTTAATTTTGTTTTCTAAATAATTCCGTTAAATCACCCTGAATAAATCGTTATTTCTATATATTCATATATTGAGCCGGATGAATCTCAGAAATTTTATATTTTGGAAGTGAAGGTGCAAATTTTATCCTGCAATCTTTGCAAAACAAAGAAACAATACTTTACATCTACAAATCAGAAATTGACTTGCATTTTAAAAAAATCAATCTATCTTTGTTATTGTCATTATTGGGTTTTCCATTAAATTATTAACAATTAAAATCTGAAAATAAAAAAATTAAGCGTATTATAGTTGTGGCAAAAGAAGAACCAATTCAATTAGAGGGTGTTGTTACACAGGTATTGCCGGGAACAATGTTCCGGGTTGCATTACCAAACGGGCATGAAGTGCTTGCGCATATCTCCGGCAAAATGCGCAAAAACTTTATCCGCATAAGCGTTGGAGACAAAGTTTTTGTCGAGATGTCACCCTATGACCTCGGTAAAGCGCGAATTACATACAGACAGGGGTAAACCCTTACGCTCATTCTATATTAATCCAACAAATCACCAACCTCAAACAGATCGGCTTATAATTGTTTTAATAAATACTTTATCTCTTTTAATTTAGCCTCAGGTTTTCGTTTTGTTAATCGCGGAAATTTGCCATTCAGCATAATGTAGTCGTTATTTCTTATTAAAATTAATTTATCTCCTTTAGTTTCAATTTTTGTGACCCCTTTATCCGCAGCCAAAATCTTTATTTCAGCAATTAATAGAACTAATTTTACCTGATCGGGTAGCGGTCCGAATCTATCTTTAATCTCCGTTTCCACATTCGCCAATTCTTCTGGAGAAGTAGCGCGGGCAATTTTACGATATACTTCAGTTCTCAAATTTGGGTCTTCAATATAATCCATCGGGATATATGCAGGGGCGCGAATGATTGGTTTTTCAATAACAGCGTCAGACCGCCTCTCTTCGTTTACATAATAGGCAACCTCTCTTGGAACAAATATACCTCCGCTGTAGTCCGTTTTGGATTTCAACCGTTTTAACGGAATTGAATCTGTCTCCTCTGCAGGACTTGTTGCGATAAAATCAAAATGCACAGTAACAGGTAGTAAAGGCTTTACTTTCTCCCCCTTCAAAGCCTTAATCTCCTTTTCCAACAACTGGCAATAAAGATGAAAACCAATCGCGGCAATATGCCCGCTTTGTTCAACTCCGAGGATATTACCGGCGCCTCTGATTTCAAGGTCTCGCATAGCCACTTTAAAACCGCTCCCAAGACTTGAGTATTGTTTTATTGCGCTTATCCTTTTTCGTGCGTCGGATAGCAACTCCGTATGACGCGGCAGTAGTAAATAGGCGTATGCCTGATGCTTGTATCTCCCAACCCTTCCTCTTAACTGGTATAGGTCACTGAGCCCAAATCTGTCTGCCCTATCAACGATGATTGTATTCGCATTCGGTATATCCAATCCATTTTCCACAATAGTTGTTGACAGTAAAACATCAGCCTCGCCGTTCACAAATTTAGTCATAGCATTTTCAAGTTCTCTCGGAGTCATCTGTCCATGTCCAACAACAATCCGAGCCTCAGGAACAAGCGAATTTAATTTTTCAGCCACCTGGTCAATATCGTAAACTTGATTATGAAGATAAAAAACCTGACCTCCCCGCTTGAGCTCCTTAATAATCGCAGCGCGAATCAGGTTTTCATCATATTTTGCCACAATAGTTTCAACAGGCAACCTGTCGTGCGGCGGCGTTTCAATCACACTCATATCTCGCGCCCCCATCAAAGCAAGATAGAGTGTTCTGGGGATTGGCGTTGCCGTCAGTGTCAATACGTCCACCTTGCGCTTTATTAACTTAAGTTTCTCTTTATGCAACACCCCGAATCGCTGCTCTTCATCAATAATTAAAAGTCCAAGATCATAAAAAACTACATCGTCCTGCAATAAACGATGTGTCCCAATAACAATGTCAACCCGTCCTTCGGCAATTTGACGAATTAATTCTGCCTGTTTCCCTCTGGTTAAATATCTTGAAAGCAGTCCGATGTTTATCGGAAATGGCGCCATTCTTGAACGAAATGTATTATAATGTTGTTGCGCAAGAACAGTTGTGGGAACAAGCACAGCAACCTGTTTTCCACTCATAACAGCCTTAAACGCCGCTCTTAACGCAACCTCTGTCTTTCCGTAACCAACGTCCCCACAAATTAGTCTGTCCATCGGTTTTGGCAACTCCATATCCGCCTTTGTATCAAGAATGGCCTGTAGCTGGTCTGGCGTCTCTTCAAATTCAAAACTATTTTCAAAATCGCATTGCCAGGTGGAATCAGGAGCAAACGCGAATCCCGGCGAGCTCATTCGTTCAGCCTGTAAAGCTAACAATTCAGAGGCAAGGTCTTTAATTGCATTTTCGGCTTTTTCCTTTGCCTTTTGCCATTGCTTTCCTGTCAACTTGTTAAGCGGCGGACGCCCCCTTCCAGAACCGATATATTTCGTGACAAGATGAGATTCGCTTACTGGGACGTATAATTTGGGTGGGGCTTCTCCTTTTCTTGAAGGCGCATACTCAATAACCAAACATTCCTGCCCATCGTTGTCCTGTCCTTTTAATCGCCCGGACGGCTGGATTTTTTCAAGCCCAAGAAACCTCCCAATACCATAATTTATGTGAACTACATAATCCCCTTCTTCAAGCTCGGCGAAATCTAACGACTGCACACTTTGCGCCACATAATATCTGGATTTCAATCGTCTTGGTCTTAAATATCGGAGCCTACCAAAAATCTCCGCATCGGTAATTACAACAAATCCGGGTTCTCCATAAACAATAAACCCCCTCGTTAAAGACCCCTCAAAAAATAGCAATTTGCCACGCTCTTGATTTGTCTCATCGCTCTTTAACCATTTTGGATCAAGCCGATATTCCTCCCATAATTCTTTAAATCTTTTCAACTGACTCTCCCCCGGACAAACCAGTACAGCGAAAAAACCGTTATTGAGCCACTTTTGAACCTGTTCAAAAAAAAGTTTCCGTTGAACATCTGCTATTTGATATTCAACACCAAATTCTGTTATAGGTCTGAAAGAATCAAGCGAATCTATAAAATTGCCATCCAACTTCACCTCTCTTAATCTATTCTCTATCGGGCTGTTTCTTTCTTCCTGAAATTCGTTTTTTTCTTTTTGAATCGTATACTCAATCAAAACCTCTTCTTCTCCAAAGTCTTCCTCCGCAATCTCCAAAACCGAAAATCCTTTTTCTTTAGCCTTATTGAGAATATTTTTCCACCCAACAAACAACGGTTTATCAACCACTAAATTTTGTAAATAGGATTCCGCCTTGAGCGCTAATTTTTCGGGATTGCACAAAATCAAAATTGCATTGTTTAAATAATCTAACAATGTTGCCCCATAAATCGCGCCATCATTGATATAATTTGAGCGCAATACATCGTCCTTTTCGTTTGCATTTAAAAGCGCATTCTTTAATATTGCGTATTCACCGGCGGGTAATATAATAGCTGAATCAATAGATTCCTTAGAAAGTTGCGATATCGGATCAAAAACGCGGATTGAATCCACCTGATCTCCAAAAAATTCTAATCTAATCGGAAGCACGCCAGTCAATGGATAAACATCAACAATACCACCTCGCTGCGCAAATTCGCCCTTTTGGCTGACTTTGACTTCTCTGGTATAACCACATTTTATCAAAAAATTTGTAAACTCATACAAACCAAATCTATCTCCTGTTTTAATTTTCAATGTTAACGCTTTAAATACCTCAGGAGGCAGTGTCTTTTGAACCAGAGAAACCACCGATGATACAACTATTCGCCCCTTATTATTAACAGAATTAGAAAGATCACCTTCGGCTGCAGTTTGATTAAAATTACCTGACAAATTTTTTAACGTCTCCAATCTATCGCTCAGCACATCGGCATTGGGAAGTCTCCCATCATCAGGAAAAACATCCCACTCCGCGAAAAACAGCGGATCATTTGTGTTTTGAGCCAATTTATTTTTACTCGTTTTAAAAAGTTTTAATAAAACGGCTAAATCACTATAAAACAGCTCCTGCTCTTTTTGGTCTTCCAATACAATTAATAAATTGTAATGTTCATAAATTTTATTTAACGCGGCGCATAAAAACGGATATCCAACCGAACGTATCCCGGAAATCCTGGCGCTGTCGCCGCCCAAATTAAGCAATTTTAGTCTTTCTAATATGTTGTTCAAAAATTCCACTGTTACCTTCCGCTATTATCCTGAATACTAAAATAAAACCAGATTCAAAAAACATCAATAAAAGTGGATATTTAAAACAACTTATTATCATTGAAATATTTTTATGAATTGCTAATAATTGTTTTATGAAAACAAATTCATCCAGTAACAACGGCGGTTGTCCACTTCATTTTGTAAATAGAAGACGTTTTATCGTCGGATGCGCTGCGTTCAGCAGTTGTATGATTCACGAATTAAAGGATGAAGCATTTGCATTCCAGTCTCAACCCAAGAAAAAGATCCATATAATCTATTCATTACATTCATTAAAACAACAGGGTCCAGATTGGCCTAACAAAGGGTTTGACTTTGGTCCTTTCATTAGTAAAACAAATCGCGAACTGGCAAAGCAATTTATGCATTATGATTTCTTAGTCTCAACAGCAAATGGTAAAGAACAGGCGGAAAAAATTATCCAAGAAGACAGTAATAAAAATCTCTTTGGTTACATTGTCTTTCAGATGAACTGCTGGAATCAGGTAGTTCAGTCTGTTGCAAAAACAAATAAGCCGGTTTTGTATGTTGATTTTAAGTATGGTGGCAGCGGGGGATTCCTCACTTATACAGCCGCATTCTTGCGTCAAAACACTAAAAATGTGGGTTTTATTTCCTCTTCAAAAATCTCGGACTTAATTGAGGCAATTAAATGTTTTGATAAAATTCAAGCGCCAGAAGACGAGCAAAAATTTTCTTCATTCGTCGCTGAAGTCAGAAAACAAACAACGCCTAAACAAGGCAGAATCTATTTAAAACAGGACAATCTGCAAACTATCCCCATCAGGGATTGGCTGATTCAGTTAAAAGAATCAAAAATCCTCGCTGTTCGCGGCACACAATCGGGTTACGCAGGTCAAATGATGGGAATACCGGTCTTTCACGTTCCATTTTCTGAATTAAATGACGAATATCAAAAGGCAAACTTAGAAGAGGCTCGCCTTATTGCCGCGGGTTGGGAATTAAATGCCACCAGGGTTGAGGGTGTAAACTGGGACACTCTTGTTCAATCAGCAGCTATGTATCTTGCCCAGAAATCGTTGATGGAAAAATATGGCGCCAATGCAATCACAATAAACTGTCTTGGTGGTTTTTACGGTGGCCACATCCACGCATATCCCTGCCTCGGATTTCATCAATTGTTAAATGAGGGACTCGTTGGAGGTTGTGAATGCGATGTGAGGTCAACTGCCACGCTTCTGGCATTTGGCATCCTCACCAAAGGAAGACCGGGGTTCATCAGCGACCCAGTTCTTGACACATCAAGGCGCCAGATTATCTACGCCCATTGTGTTGCCCATAATCGTCCATTCGGTCCGAAAGAAAGCCGTTGTCCTTATCAAATATTAACACATTCTGAAGATAGACAGGGCGCTTCAGTAAGATCAATCTTACCTGCCGGTTATCTTGTAACAACACTTCAGATAGACCAAGCGCGTAAACAAATTCTGATTCATCAGGCAAAAGCGGTTGGCAACGACCCCGATGACCGCGCTTGCAGGACAAAATTAGTTGCTGAACCAATAGGCGATTTTGAAAAATTATTCACAATGTGGGACCAATGGGGCTGGCATAGGGTAACTTTCTATGGTGATTTAAAACCGCATACCTATGCCATTGCCGATGCATTGGGATGGAAAGTCATTGAAGAGGTATAATAAGTCACTTTCTATTGATGGCTTTCTTTTCAACGCGCCTTTTAAACCTATCAACTTTTATTATCGCCCTTTTATGAGTGCCGCGCGCGATTAATTCGGTCTGATCCGACGCCTCAATGTGAAAACTTATTATATTCCCATCTACATAAATGACCTTTGCAGTGCATACGACTTTATCCCCAGGCGGGGTTGGCGCCAGGTGTTGAATTTCAATCTCCATTCCCACAGACGATTCGTCTGGTTCAAGGATAGGTTCAAGAGCCTCACGAGCAGCCTGTTCAAGGAAACCAACCAGGGAAGGTGTGCTAAGCACCCGCGGCATCTTGTCCGGATCAAATTTGATAACATTATCCTCACCTACTACAAACTCAACTTTCCCGGTCAATCCTATTTTTGGTTGCTCTTTCATTATGTTAATAAATAGGATAAATATATCTCATAATCAACCTCATTTTAGAGGCTTTCCACCTTCACACTTTCCGTCATTAACTCGGCAATATCGTTCGCAAAATCATTCACATCCTGTTCAGTCGTGTCCCACGAGCACATAAATCTGCAGCCTCCTTGCCCTATGAATGTATAAAACATCCACCCTCGCGAATGCAAAGCCTCAATAACATTCCTTGGCAACTGAACGAAAACAGAGTTTGCCTGCCTCGGAAACAATATCTTAACACCGGGAATACATTTAATTTTAGATTCAAGTAGTTCAGCCATTTTGTTTGCGTGTGCAGCATGTTTAAGCCATGCTCCGTTTTTAAGCATCCCAACCCATTGCGCGGCGAGGAACCTCATTTTTGAGCAGAGTTGTCCTGCCTGTTTGCACCTATAATCAAACTCGTAAGCAAGGTTGGTATTAAAGAATACAACTGCTTCACCAACCGCCATTCCGTTTTTAGTGCCACCAAGACAAAGCACATCAACTCCGCATTGCCAGCTTATTTCTTTTGGTGAAACCCCGAGCGATACTACGGCATTCGCAAAGCGAGCGCCGTCCATATGCAGTTTCAAATCAAGCGACTTGGTTTTTGCCCATATAGCTTTCAATTCCTCAGGTGTATAAACTGTTCCCAATTCTGTCGCTTGAGTCACGCTTACCACACGCGGTTTTGGATAGTGGATATCAGTTCTTTTTGTGACCATTCGTTCTATCCCTGCTGGGTCTATTTTTCCATTATCCCCAGGAATTAAAAGCACCTTTGTGCCATTGGAGAAAAACTCAGGCGCCCCGCATTCATCGGTTTCAATATGAGCTGTTTCATGGCATAAAATACTGTGGTACGAGTGACAGCAGGAAGAAAGCGAAAGTGAGTTTGCCGCAGTGCCGTTAAAAACGAAAAACACCTCGCAGTTAGTTTCAAAAACCTCACGGATTAAATCCGATGCCATTGCCGTCCATTTATCATCACCATAACTTGGTTCATGCCCTTGATTTGCTTCCTGAATTGCCTGAAACGCCTCAGGACAAATACCCGCATAATTATCACTTGCAAAATGACGTTTTCTTATATTTGACACATTGTTCATCATAGTTTGACTAATATACATTTATAAAATACCGAAAATCAACCTTTTAACAACTCTATCAAGTAACACCTAATTTTAGGTTTGAAAAATTAATTGAGAAGATAAAATTATTATCGCTATGACAATATTTGAAAAAATCATCGCAAGACAGGTCCCCGCAACAATAGTTTATGAAGACGATGTGGCGGTTGCATTTAAAGACATTAATCCGCAGGCGCCAGTGCATATTTTAATTGTCCCCAGAAAACCTATACCCCGACTTGATGAAGCAAAAGAAGAGGACAAAGCAATTCTCGGACACTTATTACTCAAAGCCAAAGAAATTGCAAAAAAATCAGGACTGAACGGCGGTTTTAGAATCGTAATCAATAATGGTCCTGATGCTGGCGAGGCTGTGCCTCATCTGCACATTCATATTCTCGGTGGCAGAAAAATGGGATGGCCGCCGGGTTAATTCCTGAAAAATGAAAAAGAGGTGCCGAATTTTTAAAAATGCCTTTAATCGCAAATACCAATTCAGGAACGAATCATTATTAATACCATCTTAAAAGGTTCTTGAGCCTTAACTGCGTGTGGTTTGTTTGCAGGCATCAGTATCATTTCTCCTGATCTAACCTGATGTGGCACTCCATTGATAATGATTTGTCCCTCGCCATCAATTACATTAACAAGTGCGTCAAACGGGGCAGTATGCTCGCTAAGCCCCTGCCCGGCGTCAAACGCAAATACAGTCACGGTTCCAGTCGGTTTTCTGAGGATTTCTCGGCTAACGATTGCGCCAGTTTGATATTGGACCCAATCTGCCACCTTGAATGCAGTTTCCGCTAATTTAGCCGATTCTTTAAAATCTTTTTGTGTATAGTCTGTCATATCAATCTCAAATATAACCGGAATCAAAAATCTATTTTTGACTTTAATCAATAATACTCAAAATTAACTTTCTCACGGTTTATATAAGACAGCATTAAGAACAATCTGACTGTAATAACTATTTTGAAACTCCTTAACGCTGTGCCCCGGCATTAGATAAATTATTATCCCCTTCCCCGCCTGTTTAGTCCAACCACAATGGGTTTGCATATAAGTTTTACCGCTTTTTTTATCAACGTATTTGAATCCTAATAATAGTTTATTATCAGGTGTTAACTTGTGATTTAGATATACTTCTGTTTCATCCAGATCAAACGAAGGCAATGTTTTTACATCACCATTATAATTAAACAGAATTTTATCCGGGTAAATTATTTTATTTGAGGTTATAAAATGATTAGAGTCAAGATTCACAACTTCAAATTGAACTCCTTCAATCCATTTATAGCCACCTTTCTCAACATCGCCCTCTGGCAATGAAACCCCAAGAAAATCAAACCAATATCTGTTTTTTCGTTTTCCTGAACTTATTGAATGGTGTAGCACTATGAGCTTTCCACCGTTTAACGTATAGTCAATCAGAGCCTTTTCTACCTTTTCATCAAGATTGCGATGAATATACACCATTATCGCATCGTAAGTTTTACAATCGTTTGGGAATTGCGACTGACTAACAATCTTGCAGTTTATATTTGCATTGGATTTTATGAATGTTGCTATTGCCTCCATAGCCGGAAATTCATCCGCAACTATTAAGACATCAGCACAACAAAGGCTTCCAAAAAAGGAGATTAGAATAAACAACAATGCGGATATTCCATTTTTAATCTTCATAGACGTTATTTTAATTCATAAATTGCGGCTGTGAAGCCCTTAATTATAATTAAATTCTTTGTTGCAAATATATAGCATTATGATTAATTTATACCTGATTCTTAATTGTAAGAATCTAAAATTGTAAAAAAGCCTATGAAAAAACAAACAATCATAAAAGGGGTTGCGTTTGTTTTAGCTTCAACCATCCTTTGTCTGTCTCCTGCTTTTTCAACATACGCGGCAGACGCACAACAACAATCTGCTCCAAAGCGTAGTCCGGACGTTATTTTCGTGCCGACGCCGATGGATGCTGTTGAAAAAATGCTTGAAGCAGCCCAGATCAAAAAAGGCGATGTCCTTTATGATCTGGGATGTGGCGACGGCAGAATCGTCGTGACAGCAGCAAAAAAATACGGTATAAAAGCCGTCGGTATAGACATTGATCCGCAACGAATAAAAGAATCCCGTGAAAATGTAAAAACCAATGGTGTTGAAAAACTTGTTACAATAAAAGAAGGGGATATTTTTGAAGAGGACATTAGCGAAGCCACTGTCGTCACGCTCTATCTTTTGCCCGACCTTAATGTAAAATTAATGCCAAAACTTGCTAAATTAAAACCCGGAACGCGCATCATATCTTATCAGTTTGATATGCGGGGCGCAAAACCAGCAGAAGTTATCCATCTTAAAGATAATGACAACGGCTGGACACGGACTATCTATAAATGGGTAGTTCCCTGGGAGAAAGAATAGGTATAATACCACCTTCTAATTATCAAAACGCCGGAACCATTCCGGCGTTTTTATTTTCTATGTTTTAGTTTGTTTTCTGTTCAATTGAAAAAATTTTTATGCTTGTAATACGAAATTAACTGAACTGATATTAGTAGATATGAAAACGCGCGTTGTATATACCATAATTTTTCTCATCACTCTAATTTATTCACCACCGCTTAAAGCAACTCCAAATCTCTGGACTAACTACCAGACAATAATGTGGATTGGCGATACCCCGTTTAAAAACAAAGAAAAAATTCCGCTATTCTTTGAACGAATGAGAGAAATGGGTGTTACGGCAATTTCAATTCAAAGCTGGGGAGACCCAGCCATAGCCATTACCAACAATTTCAATTATTACGTTGAAAATATTATCAACCGCGGACTCTGCCTTAAATGGAATTCCAAAGTAACGAACTGGGAAAAGTTTATAAGAGAATGGATGTCAACCCGCTCTGAATCAGATTTTATCCGCGACTATTGTCTTGACGACCCGCAATGGAAAAATTGGGCTGCTCAAGAAATGGAGAAGGTCGTTAAAAGAAATATAAATAAAAATCCGCTCGCCTATAATATAAGAGATGAATTGTCAGTAACAGTCTCAGCAAACCCATTTGACTATGATTTTAACCCTATAACCATACAGGCATTCATAAGTTGGTTAAAGTCTATTTACGGCACCCTTGATAACTTGAATAAAGAATGGGAAACTGATTTCAAATCGTGGAATGATGTTAAACCGTTCTCCACCGATTTAATAAAAAATAGAATGGCGAGCGGTCAACCGAAACCTCAAGGAAAACCTGATTGGCAGGCATTGCAAAGAGTTAAATTCGATCCTGTTAAGGCGCAAAACGAAAGAACCCGCTGGAACTTTTCCCCCTGGTGCGATTTCAGAACTTATATGGATATTTCTTTGTCAAAAGCGCTCGCGGATATCAGAGCAGCCGCAAAGGCGATTGACCCTGCAACCCCGGTTGGAATTGAAGGCACCCAGATGCCCCACGCCTTCGGCGGATATGACCTGTGGAGGCTCTCCCAAGTCCTTGACTGGGTTGAGCCGTATGACATTGGAAATTCACGTGAAATCTTTGGCTCTTTTATGAATGGAAAATTGTTCCTTACTACTGTGTTTGAAAAAGAAACCCAACCCGCATTAAGAAGACTCTGGCATCTTTTGCTCTCAGGCGACAGAGGATGTATAATCTGGTGGAGCGAAGATTGTATTGATTGGACAAACCCCGACTATCCTCTCACACAAAAGGCAAAAGCATTATCACCTGCCTTAAAGGAAATAACATCTCCTCTTGCCAGGATCTTTCTAAATGCTCACCCAATCCGAGACCCGATTGCAATTTTATATTCTCAACCAAGCATACAGGTGGACTGGTTGATTGAATCAACAGTGGATGGCGCAACCTGGGTGCGGAGGTTCTCAAGTTATGAAGCATCTCACAACAGAATGGCTAAAGTCAGAAATAGCTGGATAAAATTATTTCAAGATTTAGGCTTTACTCCTTTTTTTATTTCAACAGATCAAATTGTTAAAGGACTACTTGATAAAAATATAAGCATACTTGTTCTGCCAACCGCAATTGCATTGTCAAACAACGAAATTAAAGCTATAGACGATTTTATTAATGATTCAACCAGACCAAAACTTGTATTTTCTGACGGAACACCAGGTCTTTTTGATGAACACGGAAAATTAAGAGCAACCGCACCGCTTGGCAAATATTTTCCCCTCTCATATTCAAGCGATATTTCCTATTGTATCAATTCAACATCAAAAAAACTGACCTCATTAAAAGGCGACATATCATCGTATGGTGTGGCAAGATTGAAAAATCCGCCTTCCCTGGAGTGGTTAAAATGGGTTAAAGAATGTTTAAACTTATCCTCTCCAAAACCAATATCCCAGGATATCATTTGCCCATATGAAACAAGAACAAGAATCTTTAAATACAAACTGGGAGACGCGCGACTTTACGCCTTTGAACGCGGAATTGACTACCATATGAGCGAAGAGCTGAAACAAGCCGGTGGCAATGAATCCCTCCAAATTCCCGTTCGGCTGACCGCAAGTTTGGTTGAAGGCGGTCATATTTATGATTTGAGACAGAGGAAGTATCTTGGATATAGCGACAAAATAGAGTTTGTTTTAGACCCCTGGAAACCATCCTTGTTTGCCGTATTAAACCAAAGGTTAAACTCTGAAAATGATATAATAAAGCATCTCTTGAATTTACAGGATTAATCCACACCGCAAGCCCGACGCGCCCGCTTTAAAACTATTGAAGCTTGAGCCCGAGCCTTTTCAGCCCCTTTTTTCAAAACTTCATAAACATAGTCTATATTATTGACGAGTTCAGCGCGGCGCTTTCTCATTGGTTCAAAATATTCCCAATAATGATTGAAGAGCGTTCTTTTCAACTCCGCGTATCCAAAGCCCCCGGCTCTAAGTCGCTCTTCATATTCTCTGGCTTTTTCGGGTGATGTAAAAAGCTTTAATAACTGAATGGCAATATTTTTATCCGCATCGGGTTTGGGTTCCTGAACTGTGCGGCTATCCATAACTATGCTCATAATCTTCTTGCGGGCAGTTGCTTCATCAAGAAATATCTCAATTGTATTACCATAGCTCTTGCTCATTTTCTGTCCGTCTGTTCCCGGTATAACTGCCACTTCTTCTCTGATCAGCGCCTCTGGTATAACGAATGTCTCTCCGTAGGTATTATTGAATTTAATTGCTATATCACGCGTTACTTCAAGGTGCTGCTGCTGGTCGCGCCCGACCGGAACAATATTTGAATCGTAGATTAAAATATCAGCAGCCATTAAAACCGGATATGCAAATAAACCGTGATTTACCTTTTCAAGGTCGTCTGCAGCCAATTTCGCCTTTTTATCTTTATAACTATGACAACGCTCCAATAGTCCCATTGGCGTAACCGTGCTTAACATCCAGGTTAATTCGGTTACTTCCGGCACATCCGATTGTCTAAAAAATACAGTCTTCTGGGGGTCTAACCCGCAAGCCAAAAAATCTAACGCCACGCCAAGAGTGTATTCCTCCCTTTTCTTGGGCTCAAACAATGTCGTCATTGAGTGATAGTTCGCAATGAAATAAAACGCCTCCCCTTTATCCTGCAGTTCAATGGCAGGCTTCATCATCCCAAAATAATTTCCGATATGCAAAGCGCCCGACGGCTGTATTCCCGATAATATTCGCATAAGTTTTTAAGATTACTGATTATAATTTATATTTCAAGCCACCGATTTAACAATATTGAAAATGTAAATAAAAGCAGTTTTTACTGCGAATTTTTCAATTTGCTTAATTGTTTTTGCGCGGCTTCATTGTTTGGTTCAATATTCAGAACTTTACTGAATGCATCTATCGCTTTTTCTTTCAAACCGACTTTCATACAAACAAGACCGAGATTATAAAATAATTGTGGATTTTGCGGCATCAAAACCGTCGCCTTTTCAAGATAATTTAAAGCATTTTTATAATCGCCATACCGAGCGCAAGCTATCCCGTAATTAAAAATCGCTTCCGGATTTTCAGGCATAAGTCTAACCGCTTCTCCAAATCGTTTGAATGCTTCATCTGTTTTACCAATTGCTGACAATTCAACAGCTAAATTCAATATTGCCTCACCAAAATCTGGTTTTAATTCAATCGCTTTAAGATAGCTGGCAATGGCTTCATTATGCCTGTCAAGCCGCGCGTATCCATTTCCAATGTTGTATAAGACAATGGGATTGTTCGGTTCGGCAATGGAGGCTTTTATGTAATTTGTTAATGCAAGTTCAAATCTGCCTTCGCTGGCGTAAAACTTACCAAGATTTATATAAGCAGGCGCATAGTTTGTTCTTGCTTTTAATGCCAGATAACATTGTTGTTTCGCATCTTCCATCTTTCCCATATTTGCATACGCAAGCGACAAGTTTACATAGGCAGGAGCAAAATTCGGCTTAATACTTATCGCTTTTTTGAGAATATCTATTGATTCCTGATACCTTCTTAAATTTAGAAAACATAGTCCAAGCCCGCCCATCGCCTCCACAGAGTTTGGATTGTATTGTAATGCAATCTTAAAATACTCCACCGCCTCGGCGCTGCGACCAATCTGATCAAGTAAATTGCCAATCCTATAATAGCCTTCCACCCACTGAGGCAATAGATTTGTAATCGCGTTCCATTGTTCTAAAGCCATTTCATATTCGCCGACGTATTCCAATATTTCTGCATATTTCTTTCTCAATATCCAGTCTTTCGGGTTTGATTCCACTGAGTTTTTGTGAATCTGGATAAATTTTTCAATGCCATTTGTCTTAACGGATTGTTCCCACTGAGCAATCACACTTTCAAGATATGCCATATCCTCATTGTGGTCGCATCTATGCGTAAACGGCGGAAGCTGAAGCCTCTTTCGCATCTCTTTACCAACTTCCAGTTTGTCCCAGTCTGTTAACCCAAGAACCGAAAATACATATTCTTTTGAAATTAAATTCAGTTCTGAATCTGAACGTTTGCCATATTTCGCATCAGCAATTTTGAGGATTTCTCTGGCAAATAACAGCGCAACTCTGTAATTGCCATCAAAATTCAAATGAACATGCTCCCACAATATGTCTCTGCCCGGAAGCTTAAACTTGTCATTTGCATATAATTCTTTGACCGTATCAATGTATATAATATCACCGCCGAATCTTTTGCCGACAGATTCAATTGCGCTGATTATTTTGCTGTCAGGTCTGAATCGCAAAGTATCGTAATCAATGCCCTTTTGATAATATCCGTTTGTAAACATTGAATTATTTCTTTCTACATTCTCCAGGCATTTCGCCAACCGATAATTCAATTCAGCGTAGGTTTCGTCAATTTTTTGAGCGTTTTTATAAAATTCCAATGCCTTTGAATAGTTTTTATCTGCCTCGTGCTGCACCCCCTGTTTGAATAATTCATTCCATTTCTGTTCATCTGATTCAGAAATAGGTTTATGAGAGGATGAAAAAGGAGCGCAATCGCGGTAATTCGCAATCACCTTTGACAATATCACGGCTGCCGATGACCTTTTACCCAGATCAACAATGTTTATTAAACTACGCTCAAAATTACTATACACCCGATTTAACACAGGGTCGTTGTATCGTATCTGTTTTTTTAAAAACATCTCCATACCACCCCATTCTTCTTGCGAAATTCTCGCTGGAGATATCTTTTCAATAACCGACTCCATAAACTGGTAAACCCGAAGCGATTTAATCTGGATCAAAAACTTTATTAATGGTCTCGGCAGAACTCCGGGTCCAAAAACAGTTCCGGGGCTAAACGGACCAATCACCTCATTGTTTCCAGCATATATTATCCAGACATCGGCGCTTAATTTTCTACAATCTTTTGCAATCTCCTCAATTACATATGAGTTTATAGCCGTCATTGAAACATTAATTACCTCATAATCTAAATCCTTTCTCGCCGTGCGCAAAATTACTTCAAGCATCCTAGAAAAACCAAATTCAGGTGCCGGGTCTCCAAGAGCCGCAGACTCGCCAAACACAACTATTCTAAAAGTATTTGGCGGCTTTACAACCGGACACAACAGTGGCTCGGGGGTTCTTGCCATCGCTTTGGGGAAAAATCTGTATCCAAATTTCTGATTCTCAATATAATATTCCTGACCGCTAATATTCTTCTTTATCAAAAAATCTGTCGGATAACCGTAGCCAGATATCCTTAAAATCACTTCAATTATTCCCAAAATTATAAAAGGCGATAGAACCAGAAGCATCGTAAAATAAATCTTTTTTAAACCCTTTATTGACCCTGCCTCTCGGTTATTATCGTTGGACTTCCGAAAACTTTTATGATTTTCTTTATTTTTCTCTACATTAATGACTCTCTTTTTACGTTCCATAGATTTCCGCCATTCTAATTTAGTTTTTATATTGAACCAGCACTTTCATCTGCCTGCCAAAATGATCAGGATGAATTAAAGTTTTAAATTTAGACAAATTCTGCCTGAACCAATCTGGCAACCTCTCAGGGTCAAATTCTTTCACAATTGAAATAAAAAACTCTTCTTGAGTACCAAAAAATTCCGTTTTTAAACCAGCGCTTTCTCCTTTTTCAATAACTAACGAAAAATTGACATCTGCCGTTAGATCTTGATATCCAGGATTTTTTAACCACTCATCATTTATATGATGCCTGCTATATCCTCTGAACGTTCCCTGAATGTAGAGCGGATTTAAAATCCCCTCAGTGGTATAACCATAGTCTATGGCTACTAATTTGCCCCGTTTAAGAAACTCGCCTGCGTTTTTCCACCAATCCAATGCCTTCAATGATATCTCAAAAGAAAAACCGTCCGGAATAAACTCCAATATCGTCTCATCAATCTTTTTTACATAACCCAGACATTCATCAGATAAATCAATCCTGATATATTTCAGGCAATCGCCACCCAAACAAATACCAATTTCAAACCACCTTTTGAGCTTCGCGTCCCAGACCAATCTGTGAACCGGAAACGAATCAAGCAATTCGTTTGAAAAAATAATCGCGACCGCCGATAATTCAAAGGTATTGCCAGACAGGCTCTGATGAGCGTCATTTAATGAATCAAACCACAAAATTTTTTCCGAAAAATTTTTTGTATTTTGCTTCTGCCATTCTCTTCTACGAACCGACGGCTCAATAATTAGATATTTTATCCTATTAAATGTATTTTTGTTATAATTTTGAAACCAGGTTAAAATATCAACAGCAAGCAATCCCCCGTTGGCGCCAGTTTCAATGAGGTATAAATCATTAATACCATTGTTTTGTGTTTTGAATTGTGAAAACCATTTGTTGAACCTGAAAGCCAGTAAATAGCCAAATATTGAACCCACGCTTACACTCGTTATATAGTCGCCTTTTTTGCCTATTATACCTTCATTCCTTTCGTAATAGCCAAGTTTCGGTTCATAAAGACACATCTCCATAAACCTTTCAAAGGTTATTAAACCATTATTTTCCCGAATTTTTTGCTTAATTAATTCAAATAATTCATTCATATTATTGAAGTTCAGGATATAATAAGTTAATTATAATTAAAATACCTTGTAATCGCTATGGCTAAAATAGATGCGTTTTTCAATTTAATGCTTGAGCAAAAGGCATCGGATTTGCATATGTCGTCGGGCAATCCGCCTATGCTTCGTATTAATGGCGAACTCCATAGGGTGGACTATCCTCCGCTTGAGAATGACGACTTAAAGACTATGCTCTATGAAATAACACCTGAATATAAAATTAAGGTCTTTGAAGAAACTGGCGATATAGATTTTGGCTATGAAATTCCGGGCGTCTCTCGGTTCAGGGCAAATTTTTTCAACCAAAGAAACGGCATTGCCGCGGTCTTCAGACAGATTCCCACTAAAGTGTTGTCGTTTGACGATTTTGAAAAAATGGATGCGCCATTACCGCCTGTTTTAAAAAAATTTGCGATGTTGCATAAAGGGTTGGTTCTGGTCACCGGTCCGACAGGCTCCGGAAAATCAACCACGCTCGCAGCGATGGTTGATTATGCGAATAAAAACCGCAAAGACCACATTATTACAATAGAAGACCCAATAGAATTCGTCCACGAAAGCAAGAACTGCCTTGTCAACCATCGAGAAGTCGGAGTCCACACAAAGTCATTTGCGGCGGCGTTACGCGGCGCTTTGCGCGAAGACCCCGATATTATTCTCGTTGGAGAAATGCGAGACCTTGAAACAATTGAACTCGCGATAACCGCCGCAAGCACCGGTCACCTTGTTTTTGGAACTCTACACACAGAAAGCGCGGCAAAGACAGTTGACCGTATCATTGATGTATTCCCAGCAGACCAGCAAAATAAAATTCGCGCCACCCTATCCGAGGTCCTAAAAGGCGTTATTGCGCAAAACCTCTTCAAAAGAATTGATAGAAAGGGCAGAGTCGCCGCGTTGGAAATCCTTGTCGTGACCACGGCAATTTCCAACTTAATTCGCGAAGGCAAAACCCATCAAATACCCGGTATGATACAGGTCGGAAAAAAACTTGGGAATCAACCATTAGATGACGCTATAATGGAACATCTAAGAATGAAACGAATTTCTCCGGAAGAAGCGTACGAAAAATGTCTGGATAAGAAAAAATTCAGACCCTTCTTACCACATCCACCAGAAGATGAAGATTAACTAAAATCCATATTATGAGGCGCGCTGAACTTGATTATATACTCAGCAAAATGCTTGAGTATCATCCGAATGTTTCGGACCTGAACATAACCGTTGACCGCCCGTTGCAGGTTGAACTGGACGGAGAACTACGCCCGGTCAATATTGATCCCCCAATAAAAACACTCACTCCGTTTCAGACCGAAATGATCGCGCTTAATCTCATCGGCGGTAATCGGCGTTTAACCGAAGAACTCCAAAAAACCGGCTCCTGCGACCTCTCCTACTCTCTTGGAGATAAAGCCCGCTTCAGGGTAAATGTTTTCTCCCAACGCGGCAACTATTCCTGCATCTTGAGAAAATTAAATACAAGAGTGCCAACCCTTGACGAACTTAAAATGCCGCCAATTTTAAAAGAAATTCCAAAAGAAAAGACTGGACTTGTGCTTGTAACAGGCGCCACAGGTTCGGGAAAATCAACCACGCTCGCGGCTATTTTAAACGAAATTAACGAATCCAGAGCGGTTCACATCATAACACTTGAAGACCCGGTTGAATTTGTGCACACACCCAAAAAAGCCACATTTAATCAGCGGGAGATGGGCACAGATTTTGACACATTCTCAAACGGATTACGCGCCGCGTTGCGCCAGGCACCGAAAGTAATCCTTGTTGGTGAAATGCGAGACCGCGAAACAGTTGAGATAGGATTAAATGCAGCAGAAACCGGACACCTCGTTTTAAGCACTCTCCATACTATTGACGCTGGGCAAACAATTAATCGTATTCTGGGTATGTTTGAAAGCGATGAACAAGAACAGATAAGAATTAGATTGGCTGACACTTTGCGCTGGATTATAAGCCAGAGACTCGTGCCTAAAATCGGTGGAGGAAGATATGCACTTCTTGAGA
>JBAMMJ010000055.1:20298-23478 GCA_039793825.1 Verrucomicrobiota bacterium
AGATTATGGGCTCTAATTTACGAACAAAAGACTCCATTATCCACGGCGAAAGCGAAGGTAAATCCTTTTATGAAATAATAGAAGCCAGTTATCCATTTGGCTGGAGACACTTCAATCACTCCGCTCTTGAGGCCTGGGAACAGGGAATTATCACCGAAGAGGTCGCCCTTCAATATTGCAGCAAACGCGGTCCGTTGAGTCGCGCAATTGACAATGTCAAAAAAGCCCGCGGCGAACCAACAACATCAATAATTGATTTACAATTAAAGAAAAGCGATGAAACAAAACGCCCTTCATCTCCGCCAATCCCGCCGACTCTTAAACTTAAATAACCAATTTTTTGCCTATGACCACGCCATTAGAGCACGAATTGTTAAGTCCGTCTGATAAGCCTGCCCTGCTGGGCTTAAGCACTCTTGAATGGCAAGCCTTCACAGCCGCAGCTTTAAAAGAACTCGGTTATAAAGTTCATTCTGCAAATAACCACGAAGACTTTAAATATAAATTTATCCAATATCATTATCAGGTGGTCGTAATAGAAGAATACTTTGCTGCATCAAATTTAGATGACAATCTTTCTCTAAAATACCTCCAGACATTGCCAATGAATATGCGTCGTCACGCGGTAATAATCCTTTTGGGTAGCAACTTTCAAACCCTTAATCCAATGCAGGCGTTTGTTAATAGCGTGCATTGTGTCGTCAATGGCAACGATATTCAGGCTATCTCCAAAATAATTCAAAAAGTGGTAGCCGATAACGATCTATTTCTTGATGTCTTCCGCGATACCCAACTGCGGATTAGACAGGGCAAGGTATAGTAAAAACCTTCCAATGCAACGGCTTGATAAAGAACTTGTAAAATTAGGATTCTTCCCATCTCGGGAAAAGGCAAAAGTCGCTATTCTGGCAGGTTACGTAAGGGTCTCCGGACGCTCAAATTGCAAACCCGGCGATATTATAAAACCCACAGATGTAATTGAAGTCTTAAATCAGGAAAAATATGTAAGCCGCGGCGGATACAAACTTGAACGCGCCCTTGATTATTACCAGATAGATGTAACCGGTATGACAGCATTAGACATCGGCGCTTCTACAGGGGGCTTTACCGATTGCCTTTTACAACGCGGTGCCGCTAAAGTTTATGCCATTGATGTCGGTAAAGGACAACTTGCCTGGAAGTTACGAAACGACCCGAGAGTTATCGTTATGGAGGGTATAAACGCCCGTTATTTAAATCGTTCGCATTTTCCTCCCACCTTCAAAGAGGGTAATATCGCAGTGATTGACTGTTCATTCATATCACTAAAATTGATAATTCCAACATCCATACAGTTGCTTGGTGAAAAAAGCAAAATTGTTGCCTTAATAAAACCGCAATTTGAGGCGGGTAAAAAAGAAGCCGATATTCACAAAGGCGTAATTAAAGACCCATTAATTCATCAAAGGGTTATTGCAGATTTAGAAAATTTTGTTAAATCTAATTCTAAACTTCTATGGCGGGGCGTGATTGAATCCCCGATTGAAGGTCAATCAGGAAATAAAGAATTTTTAGTTTACCTTGAAAAACTTACCTAAAATATTAAAAGTTGCCGGCATTATCGCCAATGTTAAAAAAGTCTCCTGCTCAGAATACGTAAGGGAGATTGTTAAATTACTTTCCGACAAAGGATTGGATATAATAATTGAGACTAAAACAGCGGATTTTGCTGGAATTGACACCAGAACTTCTGGCGATATACGTGAAATAGCAAGAAAATCAGATATACTTTTCGTCCTCGGTGGAGATGGAACTATTCTTCGGATAGCGAGAGAAACAGCAGGCATAAAAATCCCGCTCGTCGGCATTAATCTGGGAAAACTCGGTTTCATTACAACAGCCCCATCTGAAGAACTTCAAATAACCATAGACAAAATCTTAAACCGCAAAGCCACAGTGGAATCACGCCCCCTTATAGAAGCCACCGGAACTCCATTCATAAAAAAACAGTTGGCGCTTAACGACTTTGTTATCAGCCGCGGCGCCACCTCCCGTATGATAGACCTTGAAGTAAAAGTTAATGGCATTTATCTAACCCGTTACCGCTGCGACGGCCTTATAGTATGTTCCCCCACAGGTTCAACAGCATATTCATTATCAGCTGGGGGTGCTATCGTAAGTCCCGACGCGCACGTTTTTACTATAACGCCAATCTGCCCTCACACCCTCACAAATAGGTCCGTAATCGTTAGCCTTAATTCCATCATTGAAATAAAATTTCTATCTGAAAAGGTCAGTGCATTCGTTTTTTCCGATGGACAAATTGAACACCCTCTCAAAGAAGGAGACAATGTTCTCATCAAAAAAAGCAGATACTCGTCCTATTTAGTCCATCTTGAAGGAGACACATTCTTTAAAACTTTACGCCACAAATTAAACTGGAGCGGGTCAAATATCCAATAAACAACAAACCATCAAAAGGTGAAATGAATACAAATGGTTAGGTTAATTGACATTGCAAAAGAAGCTGGCGTTTCAGTGATGACTGTATCAAAGGCGTTACGTAATGCGCCCGATATTTCAGAAAACACAAAAAATAAAATCAAATCAATCGCAGAAAGGCTCGGTTATGTGCCAAACACCCTGGCGCAGGGATTAAGAAACCGCAAGACAAGACTGCTTGGTTTAGTAATTTCTGCGGTTACCAACCCGTATTTCGCGCGACTTGTAATGGCAATTGAAGAAAAGGCATACGACCTCGGCTACGACCTTTTAATCGCACAAACATATAATAATATTGAAAGAGAAGAAAAAGTCGTGCGCCGTTTTATACTCCGACAGATAGAAGGTTTATTAATTTCTCCTGTTTACAGGTTTGAACCTATTGCGCAGGTTTACAACGAACTCGCCTCAAGCAAAATTCCAACCGTCATACTCGGACATACATCGCCATTTTGCGAGCAATTTCCCAGCGTCGCCACGGATGATATCTATTGCAGTTACACAGCAACAAAACATCTACTTGAACTTGGACATAAAAGAATCGCCTTCTTTTCCGGACCGCCAGCAGCTCCCTGGGCTCGCGAACGACTTAATGGATACTTAATGGCGCTAAAAGATTACAATATTGAACCAGACGAAAAATTGATTTTTACAGCCGGTAGCAAAATTGAGGACGGCTATAACACCGCAAAACAATTG
>JBAMMJ010000055.1:23488-35053 GCA_039793825.1 Verrucomicrobiota bacterium
TTCACTTCACAGCAATTCAATCTGTAAATGACCCCGTCGCCATAGGGGCTATCAACTTTCTCCTGGAAAACAATTATAAAATTCCCGAACAAGTTTCTGTGGTAGGTTTCGGAGATATCCTTTTAAGCGAACATTTCAAAATTCCACTCACCACAATTAACCAACCTAAATACAGACTCGGAATCGCAGCAATTTCATTAATGAATGAGATTTTAGCCGGTAAAAAACCTAATTCAATAACATTAAAAGGCGAATTGGTGATTAGAAAAAGCACCGCCCCTTTGAAATAACACCTACCCAATTTTACCACTCTATTTCATAAATTAATCGGCATACAGGTCTTCATATTCAATTTCCTCACCTGTTTCAGCATTTAATATTGTAGCTCCCAAACCAGCCGGAGGCGGTAAAGCAAGTTTCTGATAAAATGTGGGAAATGTTTTCTTTACACAATTTGGATTTCTGATTTTTATGCCCGGTACTTTCAATCCAAGAATAGTAAATGCCATCGCCATCCTATGATCGTCGTAGGTTTCTATCTCAGCCCCGTGAAGCCGAGCCGGCAAAAATTTTAAACTATTCCCTTCCTCTGTAACAATCGCACCGCATTTTTCCAGCTCCGTCTTCAGCGCCTTAACCCTTTCACACTCCTGCAATCGGAGTTGTTCCAGATCAATGAACCAGATAGGCAAAGTTGCCAACGGAGCCAGAACTATTAAAGTCATTATTGAATCGCCAAGGTCGGTTTTTCGCGAATAGATAATCGGCGATTGGTTTAGAATCTTTTCGTGCTTGCGCCACTCCTCCCCAAGCCACCCTATCATATCTTTTTCAGTCACATCTCCGCCACCAATAATAAATCCTGCAAAATCACGGTATATAAATTCAAATGACTGGTCAATCTGCCACCCTGATGTGGGCCAGTTAACAACTCTAACAGATAAATCTAACGGATATTCTGGACGATTCTCTCTGATCTTGTACCGTTCATAGTTATGTATACTAAAATACATATCCCCCAGACCTTCAGACTTTTTTAAAACACCAGCCGCAATAAAATAACTCCCGCTTGAAGCATCCGCTTCTACAGCAAATTCACCTCCATTATAAGGAAATGTCGCTATCATTTCCTCAGTCATCCTTACATACGGAGACTCCTCCGCGCTGCTGCCCTTAATTGAAACCTCCCACCCCGCAACTTTCGCGCACATTAAAAGGGCTGAGGCAAATTGCGAACTATCGCTTATATCCACCTCACATCTTCCCGACCTCTTTTTGCCGCCATAAATCAGAGCCGGTAACCTATCATTCTGAGATTCTATCCTATAACCAAGCTGGCGCAATGCATTAAACAAACCCGATTGTGGCCGCTCATTCATCCGCTCTGTGCCATAAAGTCTATAAACGCCACCCTCGCCCATCGCAACCATAGCGGCTAAAAACCTCGCAGCAGTCCCCGCATTGCCGACAAACAACTCAAGCGGCGAATCTTTTGTCCCCCCAGGTGGGACAATTCCCCCCTTCCCTTTTACCTTTATAGTCCTGTTACATCTTTCAACTTTATCCTCGCTTACAACTATCTCATAACCGAGCTTTTTCAGGCATTCAACAAGAACTATAGTATCGTCGCTCCACAAAGCCCCGATTAACGTAACCTCCCCTTTCGCAAACGTTGAAAGAATTAGCGCCCTGTTCGTTACACTTTTTGAACCAGGCACTACCACGCGCGCTTCAACAGGCCTAATTAACGATTTGACCTCTATTAACTCAGGTAAAGGCATCTATATAATTCAAAAATATAGGCTTTTTAACTTAAGTAGAAATTAGTTTAAAGCCAATTTTAATATGAATTATTCAGAAAGCATAAACAACTGCTTTGCTATATCTTCAATCCTTTCCTTCATTGCAACCTTTGCAACCCATTCCTCTGGAATTCCAATAACCCCATAAAACGCCCCTGCCAATTGCCCATAAATTGCACACGCCGTACAGGCATTGTCTCCTAAATTAGCCAACAACAATGCCCCCTCCCTAAAACTTGTGCTCCTGTAAAAAGCCCAGAGAACCGCCTCAAGAGAATCTACAACATAGTTGGTGGTTTTAATTGTTGGCGGGTAACGTCTCTTGAATGAACCCGATGCAACAACCTCAATAGCCGGATGCAACGGTTCTTTTTGCCAGAGCCCACTTAGCGGAGAAAACATCTCCGATACAATCGCCGCTTTTTTATATCCACTCAATGCGCCAATTAATAGACCGGTGAAATACCTGCAAGCGTCTATGGCTGTTTTTGACCCATGAGTGGCTTGAGAGTTAATCGCCGCGAACTTAATCGCCTCTTCGGGACTTTTTCTAAATAACATCGCAATCGGCGCCATCCTCACAAGTGAACTACTGTCAGCCGAATAATGGTCGTAAATTTCAATTATAGTTTTGCCAGTCTCCTCATAATAATTTAGTGCCCGAGCAATTGAATACTCAATACCTATGCACGAGCCGGTGCAGGACATATACCCTTTATCCCGCCACTTTATAAAACGGCTCAATTGATCCTGTATATTGAAGCCTTTAGTCTCAACCAAACTTGTGCCAATGCATAGCGCCAATGCTGTATCATCGGTCCATTCACCCGGCTTAAGATTATATTTACCGCCGCCTAAAATATTCGTAACAGGCTTAAATCTACCCGCAGGAAGTGATTCAACCGCGACTCCGAGAGCATCCCCAACAGCCAGCCCTATTAAACATCCAGCATACCGTTGAATCCGCATTGAAGGGTCTTCGTTAACAGGAAGAAATTCTTCATCCGGCTCGTCGCTCTCTTTCCAGTTTTTAATGAAATATTGTTGCTCATAAGTGCCCGGTGTTCGTGGAACAACATCTCCAGGTTCAACTTCTTCTAACATTCTTTGCAATGCCTCAAGCGCCTGCTCGCCGCTCATTCCATGTCTTACCAAATAACACCCGGCAACAATTGCAGTCCTGCCAATACCGCCCCTACAATGCACATATACAATATGATTGTCCAAAACAGCCCTATCTATCACATCAAGTATCCTCACCATATAATCTTTTGTCGGAATACCGACGTCTCTAATAGGGATTCTGATATACTCAACGTTTCTTCCCAACTTCTTTGCCTCGTCCTTTAAAATATCAACATAAGAAGGCATCTCTCCCTCTTCAGTCAAATCAATAAAACAACTGAAACCGGCATTCAAAAAGTTTCTTAATTTTTCCTGGGTGTTAGCAAGGGCGCGGGAACTCGGGTACTCGCCTACCATAACCCTGCCCGGCTGTAACCAGTAACAATTCCACGTCGGTTTGTCATTATCTTCAGCCATATTATTTTTCTTTTATCAGTTTCAATCCAACATCTTTCATTCAGGAGAATGTCCTTGTTCAATCCAATTATCTCTCAATCCTTTGGCTCGTTTAAAAAACTCTTCTATTTGTTCAGAGTCTCCTCGGGTAAGTATCTCCTTAAATTTTATCAATCCATTTATAAATTCATCAAGCACAATGGATAACTGATTTTGATTGGCAAGTACAATATCTCTCCACATTTCAGGTGAACTTGAGGCAATCCTTGTGGTGTCTCTAAATCCCGACGAACATAACATTGATTGCTCTTTGGGGTGTTTTGGATTTAATACATAACGCGCTAATTCAGCTGCCACAATATGAGGTAGATGACTTGAACGACTTACAAGTTCATCATGCAATTCAGGTGAAAGTTCCAACACATCCCCGCCAAGGCTTCGCCAGAATCCCTCAACCTTTTTAACAGCATCTTTATTGGAAGTCTTTGTTGGAGTTACCACGCAAATAGCCCCATTAAAAAGATTTGACTTTGCAGCGTCAACCCCCGTCTTTTCGCTCCCCGCCATTGGGTGACTTCCTACAAAATACGAACCCATCTTAGCTAGCAGAGGTTCAAGTTCTTCAACAACTTTTACTTTTGCGCTGCCTACATCTGTTACAATTGTTTCCTTTCCAATAAACGAATCCATATTCTCAACAAGCTGTTTCATTTGCGCCAGCGGCGTGCATAATATTATCAAATCTGCCCCTGAAACAACTTCTCCAAGATTACAACTTGCCCTATCAACTGCCCCTATGGATTCGCACTTTAAAATTGACTCTACCCGGCGGACATATCCTTCCACCCTGCCGGCAATTCGTCTTTCTTTAGCCGCCATTCCAATAGACCCGCCCAGTAAACCAACACCAATTATCGCGATTTTTTCCCAACGTTGCACAATTTGAAATTGTCTTAACTTTTATCCTCCTTTTCAAGAAAAGATTTGTATATAATTGCAATAAAATATATCTATGGAAAAGAACAAACCAACAGAATATGATAAAACTCGTTTGCGCTGGTGTACACAACAGGCAGATTCTTTGCGTATCTCATTAAAAGTACAACCAAGGGCTTCAAAGAATAAACTCTTTTTGCCTGAGGACAACAATACCGAGTTTGTCAAAATTACCATCACCGCGCCCCCTGTAGACTCTGAAGCAAACAACAAATTGATAGACTTTTTATCAGATATCCTTGATATTCCAAAAAGTTCAATTCAGATTGTTAAAGGGCACACATCAAAAATAAAGTTAGTCGCAATTTTTGGCATTACTATTGATGAATTTATCCGAAGAGTTAAAAATATTTAACAAATATTTATCTCACCTCACAACTACTCCAGACGCTAAGACGTTTTATTTTCCAGCAATTATCAAATCAAGTCTGCGGCTATGTTCTTCCAGAGTGCAGCTTCCCCCTTCAATTGTCAACCAACCGTTATAACCCACCTTTTCCAGAGCCCTGCGAACCACAGGCCATCTTACGCTCCCGTCGCGTATATTAACAAAATTCCCACCACCAAATTGGTCCAGCTTGAAATCTTTCGCGTGAAGTTTTGCCAGCAGATTATTTAGCGTCAATATCCATTCCTCCGACGGCGCGTACTTAACGTGATTGCCTATATCAAAGTAAGCCTTTATAAACGGGCTCTGAAACGAAGCAACAAAATCCCGAAAAATAGCAGGGCGCACCCATAGATTATTCCATACATTCTCAAGCGCTATAACCACCTTGCATTTTTCGGCAAGCGGAATAAGCCTTTTGACCATCTCACGCGAACGGTCAACCGCATAATTATGCGCCTTTATATATTCTTCGTAAGGCGAATTATCTCCCACAGTCACACTCTTTATGTGCCCGCTCTCTCTGTCGTAATCAATTAGAAATTCCCACGGTTCCGGCATTTTCATCCCCCCAATCCTGCAAGGGACGAGCAAAACCGCATCCGCCCCATACGCTTGAGCCGCAACAATAGCATCTTCAGTGACCTTATAAGTTTGCTCTACTTTTGAATTATCCGGGCTGTTAAATTCTGCCCAGCCCCTAATAACTGAATGGATTCTTAATCCAACCTTCTCAGCAATAGTTCGGCATTTTTCAGCTTCGTTAACAGGAATAACACCGGCTTCTACACCGTCAAACCCTGCGTCTTTAATCTTTTTTAATTCATCTTCTGTGGGCTTTTGAACTATTACGGCCTTCTTGATTACTGTTTTAAATGGGGCAGTCGTCTGAGCAACCGCATCACTTTCCTCGTATCTGTTTAGAATACTTGCGGCAACAGCGGCAGTTGAAACTCCTATAAAACTACGCCGACTAATTTTATTTATTGGTGCCATACTTTTATATTTGTAATATAAAATTAAGAATTGTTCAAGATCAATTTGGAGAATTTTGGAACAATCAACAAATTCTTTATATACATCAAAACTAAATCAATATAAAAGAGACGGCGAAATAAAATACATCTTTCCTGTCTGAATTTTTGGTGGTTCCATTCCTATGTCAATCTTGATGCTCTTCGCTTCAGATTTTCCAAATAGTTTTAGAATATTAAAGATATCAAAAGGAATTTGATATTGAATTAAATTAGCATCGGCAGTTATACCGGCGAGTTTTTTCGCCCTTTCAACTGCAACGTCAAAATTCCCCAATTCATCTACAAAACCAAGTTCATAAGCCTCTTTTCCTGAAAGAATTCTTCCATCAACATAATCTGTCCAGTTGGTTGCAAGTTTTTTCCCCTCCTCTTTATTTAATTCATTTGCAAACCCGCGCCCCTTTTTTACAACCGATTTAAAATGCTCAAATGTTTCGTCTATTAACTTTTGAACCATTTGTCGTTCTTCGTTATAAATCTTCATCTGTTCCGGAGACATATTTTCCAGGTCTCTCTGTCCACTTAACATATCTTTGAATTTACCGCTTTTAAAAACCTCCGGTTTAATACCTACTTTATTCATCAATCCCCTATAATTCCATGTGCTCAAAATCACTCCGATACTTCCTGTAATCGTTAACTTGTTTGCCACAATCCACCTGCACGGCGCGGCAATGTAGTATCCGCCAGAAGCCGCAACGCTTCCCATTGAAGCAACAACCGGTTTTTTGCTTGATTCCTGAAAATCTTCTATCGCCCTGTATATTTCGTCAGCGGTCAAAACCTCACCCCCCGGCGAATCAATTTTTAAAATCACCGCCTTCACCCTTTTATCTAAAGCGGCTTTCTTGAGCTGCTTCTTAATTAATTCGCTGATGCTTGTTCCAACACCATCTATCGGACCGTCATAAATTATTCCACTAACCTCTATTACCAAAATTTTATCAGGCGATGAATTGTCTTCAATGACCGTTTCTATAAATCGCGGTCCACTGCCAACAACAGACTCACCTGTACTTAAAAGCCCGCTAAAGCTGCTCAACACAAGCCCACACCCACCTATTAAGACAAGCCCAAGCGCTAACAAAAACCATAGCCATACCTTTGATTTTTTTTGAGGTTGTTGCTGATATATTATCGGTTTAATTATCGGGGGCGGTTCTGGAGGCGTCCCTCCTTGATAATGTCCTGCAGAACCACAAGCCCCACCAATGTTAGAATCTGAATGTTCCGAACTGTTCTTTATATTTTTATCATCATTATAACTTTCCATAAACTCTTTCTTATTCTATTTCCATTAATCCTCAATAATTTAATGATTTGCCTATTTATGTGAAATCTTATTCTTATCCATACCTCTTGTTATTAAACTATGTCTATAGCCGGTTCTGGATTTTATATACGCAAAAATCCATAAACCAAACGCCGAAATTGCAAACACTGTAGCCATCTTTAATAAAAAATCATCATTCTTATCGTTTTGCAACATAGCAACATTTTGCGTAATTGTTGATTCCGATAAAGGCTTATTATCAACCTTCATCAGTTTTGTGGTTTCGCCTTCTTTCTTGTCGCTTATAATAAAAATATTAGTTTTAGCTGATGAATTCTTGTTTGTATCAACTCGCAAAACAACCAATTCTCTATCTACCTTTTCGCTGCTCTCAACAAAATTAGTGTTTGATTGAGTAAATACAGGATAGTCTTGAATTTTCACACCTTTATTTTTAATTTCGTTTGTTTTATCCATAACAGTTTTTATTACCTGATTTGTTTTCACCTCCAACGGTTTTTCTATACTGACATTCACATTGCTTTTTATTTTTGGAAATATTAATGCATTGCTGCTCTTTTCAATTTTAATATCTGTGTTTTTATTCAGGTTTCCCGCGCTGTTGTCAGGAGTAGAAACAACAAATTTAGTGTCGGTTTTGTTACTTACAGCCTTACTGCTATCAGGTGTTAAAATTGTAAAATTAGTTCTATTATCCAATTTAGGTAAGCCCTGTTTTGAATCTAAAGAAGTTAAAGTAGTTCTAATCAATTCATTCGTCTTTTTAACGCCTGATGAATTGGATTTCTCCATTTCGGCGAATGGTTGTTTAACTGTTTCCTGCTTTATGATAGTTTCCTCTCTCTTTTTTTCAGGAACTAACTCGCCGGTGGACTTTTCAGCTTCGTTAACAACCAACCCTCTTTGAATATCCTGAGTTTTCCTATCCTGACCTCTTTCTTTTGATTTTTGATTTTCTAACTCTTTAAATACTTTTGTTGCCTCATTTACCGCTTTATCGGCGAGTTTATCTTTTTCAATTCTATTTTCAACCGGTGTCTGACCATTTGCAACCGTTTTTATCGGCGATAGTGGGTATCCCTCTCCAACAGCCCAATCGGAAGGTTTATTCCGCTCTAAAAGAATTGCTATTATACAGGGAATCTTTTCGCTTTTCCACCTGGCGGAATTCTGCTTTAACACGACATTTAATTCACTTTCAAATGGCAAACCAGTTATTGGTTTTGTTCCATCAGTAACAATATATAAATACGTACGGGTGGTGTCTCTGATATCAATAAACCTGTTTATATTATCAAATGAAACTGCTGCAATGGTTTTCTTTGAATACCTCAAGTTTTTTAAAAATACAAAAATTAGGTTGCTAATGTCGCGGCTTTCTTGTGAATCCCAGACAATAGACTTTAAATTTGTGGTGCTAATTTTGTCGCTATATGTCCAGACCTCAACCAGGTCTCCATCATTTATCTTCCCGCTAACCCCCTTTTCAACCATCTCTGCCACAACAAGACTGGTTGCAGGACTTCTTGATGCCATTGAAGCCGATATATCAATAACAAATACAAATTTTGAATTGCTGGATTGCCCCTGCAAAACCAAACCACCTAATAGTTGCAGCAATAACAAAAATACATACTTTATTGCATTTTTATGGTGCTGGTTCATCTGTGCCGCGAGATAACTTTACATTAATCACTCCGTTTTCATCAAACCAGAGTGGATCAATCGCCAAAAACCTATCCCAGCCGATATTTGTGCTCGCCTTCTGGTGATAAACCAACCACAAACGACCGTCAGGTCCTTCAATGACCGAATGATGACCCGGACCCAATACCCTGTCGGTCCTATGAGCAATTGGATTGCCTTTATATTTTTCAAACGGTCCCAGTGGCGACTTTGATGTGGCATAGCCAATCCCGTAATTCGGTGAATCAGCCCCGGTGCCAGAATACATCAAATAATAAATTCCATTTCGCTTTATCATAAACGGACCTTCAGTAACCGCTCCGCTCTTTTTCTCCCACTCCTCCGTTGGTCTTATGACAACCGCCGCATCTGATTTTTTCTCTAACGGATTCGCCATCGGTTGAACTTTGATCTTAAATCCACCGCTCAATTCAGCGTAGTACAAATAATATGCCCCATCATCGTCCCGAAACATATGCGCATCTATGGAATCCCGGACTAATATTCCCTTATCCTCAAATTGCCCCAATGGGCTTGAACTCACTGCAACACCTATCACCTTGCCACCGCGATCAGGAGGTGGTTTTGCATTTACCGTATAATAAAGGTAAAACTTTCCATCCCCTTTACTATCGTGAAAAACATCCGGCGCCCAGGCTCCCCCGTTTGGATGAGTAAACACTTTCGGTTTTTGCTCCCAGTTAACAAGGTCTTCAGATACAAAAACATCATAGCCTTTACCATCAGTCGTGGGATATAAATAATACCTCCCCTGATACTTAATAATATGAGGGTCTGCCGGCCCAATTCGGTCAATAATTGGATTTCTATATGTCTTATTCTGCATTTTCTTATCCTGAGCAAACAAATCAAATCCACCCCCTAAAGCCTCGCCAATTAAAATAAAAAGTAGAAAACAATGAATCATATTATTAACACCTTTCTTGCCGATCTTTTCAAATTGTATTCTAATCTTCATTGGATTGCGTCTTTATTAATTTTCTTACCATATAATTTTCGTTCAATAACAATGCAAAGACAAACATAATTTTAAATAACCTTCAAAATCAAATGAATGAATCAAACCTAATTTATTGTTTTATTTAAGCCATTCTATGTATATTGATTATCATTAAAAATGGATTTAGAACCTGAAAATAATAGATTTTACGCGTTAGAAGTCATACGGTTACTAATCAGTATCTTTGCCAGTCTATTGGCTGTATGGCTAATTGTGAATTTGATTTTCCCTGATGGATCAAGAAAATCCAATCAAGAACAAAATCCTATAGTTTTCCTGTTAAACACATTTAGCTTCCAGCTCATCACGATAATTTTTACATTTATTTTTCTGAAACGCCACAATCTACAGGCAGGAGAAATATTTGGAATTCACAGGTCTACCCCATTGTTTGTATTTTTGAGCGGATTAGTGGGATTTATTATCTTTGTCCCGTTAGGTATTGAATTGCAGCGCCTTACAATATTGTTAATCAACGCACTAACCGGTGGAACGGCTCCAATTGAATCCCAGGTAGTTGTTCAAATATTGCAACAAAAACCGCCCGTTATATATACAATCCTGATAGGTATTAGCACAATAATCCTTGCGCCAATAGCCGAAGAAATATTATTCCGGGGTCTTCTTTATACAACTCTCAAAAACGCCGGACATCCGTTTGTCGCTCTCTATGGCGTCTCATTTCTTTTTGGAGTGATACATAATAATTTAGTCGCTGCTCTCCCGCTCGCATTTTTCGGAATAATACTCACTATTGTTTACGAGGTTACTGGTAATCTTCTTGCTCCAATAATCGCCCACTCCCTGTTTAACCTTATGAACTTTTTAATTTTGATGTATAATGTAAACCTTGAAAATATAGTGAAAAGGGTATCAGAAAGGATCTGATGAACGAGTTGGAGCTAATTAATAAAATAAAAAAACTTTTACCGCCACCATCCGATGCAGTAGTGGTAGGCATCGGCGATGATTGTGCTGTCCTTGATTTTGGAATCCAGGATAGTTTTGTCCTTTTTAAAACAGACGCCGTTGTTGAAGGAATTCATTTTCTACCCGGAACCAAGCCCGAAAAAATCGGTCATAAGGCGCTCGGCCGCTGCCTGAGCGATATTGCCGCGATGGGTGGAAAGCCCACAGCAGCGCTTATAACTATTGCCCTCCCGCAAAATTTTTCACCTGAATATATTGAAGGAATCTATAACGGGATGATAATACTCGCAAACCGTTACTCGGTTTCTATCTCTGGAGGAGAAACCACCACTAACCCTGAAAGACTCTTGATCTCGGTAGCAATGCTTGGACTGGTTGAAAAAAACAGGTGCATACTACGAAGCGGCGCAAATCCAGGTGATGCAATATTTGTAACCGGCGAGTTAGGAGGTTCAATTGAACAAAAACATCTTGAATTTGAACCGCGCATCAACGAAGCCAATTGGCTTGTGAACAATTTTAAGCCCACTTCAATGATTGATCTGAGCGATGGTCTTGCGAGCGACCTCCGTCATATCACTGTAGAACAGGGACTTGGCGCCGAAATCCTGGCTTCCGCCATCCCAATCAGCGAGACGGCAAAAAAAAGAGCAAGACTTAACCCGACTTCTAAACCTCCATTGACCGCTGCACTCACAGATGGCGAAGACTTTGAACTGCTATTTACTATAAATCCTAAGTCCGCAGTCGCTTTAATTGACGAATGGAAAAAACAGTTCAAAAACCTGAAATTAACCTGCATTGGAAAAGTTACCGATATCGTCGGTTTCAAAATAAGGACGAAAAATGGGCTCTTTGATATCACGGAATATGGCTATATTCATTTCGCA
>JBAMMJ010000055.1:35063-41804 GCA_039793825.1 Verrucomicrobiota bacterium
TCGCATAGTGAAGAAGAAACTATTCAACTCGGCATCCAGTGGGCAAAAGAAACATCAAAGGGAACGATATTCGGGCTCATCGGAGAGCTTGGTAGTGGAAAAACACAATTGGTTAAAGGTCTTGCTAAAGGTCTTGGCATTAACCAAACCATAACTTCCCCAACATTCGCCATAGTAAATGAATATAAAATATTGAATGGCATCTTTGTACACATTGATCTATATAGACTGGAGGGTATCAATGACATTTATAAAACAGGAATAACAGAATATTTAAATAAAAATAATATCGTCGCAATTGAATGGGCTGAAAAATTATTCGGAGTTACAAGCAAAAATTCAGACCTTCCAGCAATTTTGACCGGTCTCAAATATCGCCAGACGATAATTACCGCAGTTAATAATTTTCATCGCAAAATTGAATATGAAGATTTTGGCTATTGAATTTTCTTCAAAGCAACGTAGTGTCGCAGTCGGAGTTGATGGAGAAATTGTCGGCTATAGCGAAGAATCCAACGACTCCGCACTGTCCCCATTCAAATTGATAGATTCAGCGTTAAACAACGCAAAAGTAAGTAAAACCGATATTGAGTGCATTAGCGTTGGGACCGGACCCGGCTCCTACACAGGGATTAGAATAGCGATCTCTATCGCTCAAGGGTGGCAACTGGCTCGGAACATAAAACTGCTCGGAGTCAATAGCGCTGAAAGTATTGCAGAGAAGCTCGCTTTTGACAAAATGAATGGGAAATATAGAATCCTGATTGACGCCCAGCGCGGCGAATTTTACTGCTCCGAATACGATGTTGAACAAGGGCAATACAAATGCGTCAATCCGCTCAGAATTGTCAAATTAAATGAAATTAGCAAAGACGTTGATAGAATAATAGCAGGTTATGACCTTCCAGAACTTGGTTCTCCCGGAGTTAATGTCTTCCCAGATGCAAAATCAATCTACCGCTTAAGCCTTAAAAAACAGACATTTATCAACGGAGAACAATTAGAACCAATATATTTGCGGCAGGTAGCTTTTATTAAGGCTCCGCCCCCGAGGATTTTTGATATCACTTAATTCAATAAAATGGTACCTGATTTAGATTCTTAAAATTAATTATAAACAATAGTTTTTACAAAAGTGGAATATGTCAAAATTTTATAGATGCTGGGCTGAAGTAGACCTTGAAGCCTTGCGCCAGAATCTGCTCTGGATACGACAAAGGGTCGGTAACCGCGTCAAAATTGTAACTGTGGTAAAAGCCGATGCTTATGGACATGGCTTGAAACAAATTGCCGCCTTACTAATGCAAAGCGGCACAGATGTGTTTGGTGTGGCAAATTTGACAGAAGCCGACGCTATTCGCTCAGTCGCTAAAGGATGGCAAATTTTAATGCTCGGCGCCTGTCTCCCGAATGAAATCAAATATGCTGTCTGCGACGATATTATGCCAACCATTTCCTCAGATTACGAGGTTAACCTCTTCACCGAGGAGGCAAAACGACAGGGCAAAATCGTCAAAGTTCATATCAAAGTTGACACCGGAATGGGTAGACTCGGCGTTAACTGGGAAAACGCATTAAACCTGATTGAAAATATCACCAAAACTCCTCAACTAAAAATTGAGGGCGTCTTTACGCATTTTTCATCGGCTGAAGACGACGCGGAATTCACTCAAATCCAAAAAAATCGCTTTCTTTTTATTGTCAAAGAACTGGTAAAAAGAAAAATTAAAATCCCTTTCTTCCATTGCAACAATAGTGCCGGAATAATTCACGAACCAAAAACAATTTTTAATATGGTCAGACCCGGCTTGCTCGTCTACGGAATTACCCCGCAGGGAAAAAGAAAAATTGACCCTGACATTAAAAGACATCTTAAGCCTGCCCTCTCCTTCAAATGCAGAGTAAGTTTTATTAAAGAAATACCCCCTAACACTCCATTAAGTTATGGAAAAAGTTTCATAAGTAAACAAAAGATGAAAATCGCCACGATTACAGCCGGTTACGGCGATGGTTATATGCGGGCAGGCAGCAACATGGCACAGGTTCTCATTAACGGAATCAAATGCAACATAGTCGGCAAAGTCACAATGGACCAGATGCTCGTGGATGTTACACAGATTGAAAATGTTAAACCCGGCGATGAAGTTGTACTAATCGGTTCCCAAAAAAACAACGCAATTGAGGCCTGCCAGGTTGCCCAATGGTTCGGCACAATACCATACGAGGTCTTCACAAGTATTACTTATAGGGTGCCAAGAATTTACAAGGGGGTCCACGCTTCGTAAATAAAAAACAACAATCAATTAACAGCATTGTCTGTTATATCACCAAATTGAAAATGCTTTTTAAAAATAACTTTTTGAATATGTTTTTTGACATATTTTCCATTATGTTGTTATAAAGTTTAGGGATTATTTTTTAAATATGGCGATAATCAAACCATTTAAAGCAGTCCGACCCAAATCGGAATTGGCGGCTCAAATATGCGAGCTGCCTTACGATGTCCTCTCTACAGAGGAAGCGCGCACACTCGCCGCAAACAACCCTTACAGTTTTTTACGAGTCAGCAAACCAGAAATAGAATTCCCGCAGACAACAAATCCTTATCTGCCAGAAGTTTACGCCAGAGCGCGCGAAAACTTTTTAAAAATGTTGGTCAAAGGCTGGTTAATTCAGGATGAAAAACCCTGTTTTTATATATATCGTCTGATATGGAAAAATCATATCCAAATTGGAATAGCCGCTCTGGCAAGTTGTGAAGATTATCTGAACAACGTTATTAAAAAGCACGAATTGACGCACCCTGATAAAGAAGAAGACCGGATGCGTCATATTGAAACCCTAAACGCCCAGACAGGTCTGGTATTCCTTTACTATAAAGCTATTTATTCCATTGATGAATTCATTTCTAACAAAATCCAGTCGTCACCAGTGATAGACTTTGTTTCACCTGATGGAATCAGACATTCCAGCTGGACGATAGATAACGAGGCAGATATTAAATTTTTACAATCTGAATTTTCAAAAATAAGTTCAATATATATTGCTGATGGTCATCACCGCGCAGCGGCAGCGGTTAGAGTTTATAAAAAACGTCAATTAACTGAAAACCAGAGCGGTATAATATCAGTGCTATTTGCAGACCATCAAGTAAAAATTCTTCCGTATAATCGGGTTATTTTAGACCTCAACGGAAACACGAAAGCCATTCTGCTAAAACGTTTCAGCGAGGTTTGCACAGTTGAGCCATCAGAAAATTCTATACCAGATAAAAAGGGAGTCGTCTGTTTTTACATAGACAGACAATGGTACCGATTGGAATTTAAAGACGAAATATTGAATTTAAATGACCCTGTTGACCAATTGGATGTCTCGCTTTTACAAGCATTTATTCTTAAACCAATATTCGGAATTAACGATCCAAGAACTGATAAACGAGTTCAATATGTTGGAGGCATACGGGGAACCGAAGAACTTGAAAGGCTTGTCAACGAGAACAGGGCAAAATGCGCCTTTTCAATGCATCCTACTACAATTAGCGAACTTATGGCAGTTTCGGATTCCGGGAAAATTATGCCGCCCAAAAGCACCTGGTTTGAGCCCAAACTCCGCGACGCAATGTTTATCTACCTTTTATAAACAATGCTAAAAGAACGTTTATACAGAAGCCTGAGGGCAACTTTTTTCGGACTGACAGTTAATTTAATTTTGGCTTGTGGTAAAATGTTCGCCGGGATAGTCGGACATTCGCACGCCCTGGTAGCCGACGCAGCTGAATCTCTCGCTGATATTTTCAGTTCTCTAATCGTCTGGCGCGGCATCGTGGTCGCAGCCACCCCGGCAGATGAAGACCATCCTTACGGTCACGGCAAAGCCGAGCCAATCGCTGCGGCAATCGTCGCAACGATGCTTTTGCTTGCGGCAGCAGGAATTGCAATCAAATCGTTCCAGGAAATTATGAATCCACATCAGTCCCCTGCCCCTTTTACTCTACTGGTGCTAATAGGAGTAGTCGCGATTAAAGAAAGTTTATACCGCTTTGTCAAAAGCGAAGGCACGGCAGTAAATAATACCGCAGTCCAATCAGATGCCTGGCATCACCGAAGCGACGCTATAACATCTCTCGCCGCATTCATCGGAATTAGCATTGCTCTCATCGGCGGTAAAGGTTATGAAGGTTCAGACGATATCGCCGCCCTTGTGGCTTCCGGGATAATTGCTTACAACGGCTGGCGACTCCTGAAACCGGCTCTAAATGAACTTATGGATACCAGCCCGGACCCTCTGGTCATCGCGCAGATCAAGAACATCGCAGAAAAAGTAGATGGCGTTGAATGTATTGAAAAATGTTATGTAAGAAAGATGGGCTATCAACTCTATGTAGATATGCACATGCAGGTTGAAGGTTCAATGAGCGTTGATGCAGCTCATAAAATCGCCCATAATGTCAAGGATAAAATAAAAGAAAAACTGCCCGTCGTCAGCGACGTATTAATCCATATTGAACCTTCTCTACATAAGAAAATTAAGATTGACCAGTCATAATTATTGCGTCACCAAATATAATTAATGAAAAACATAAACCGTCGCAATTTTATATCATCGGGTATCTTTTCCACATTAAGCCTATTCCTTACAAACCTTGCCGTATCGGTGGAAACAAAAACGAAGGTTAATTACCAGATAGGTTGTTTTACCCGTCCGTTTGATAATTGGGAACTGGACAGGGCTCTGGATGGAATTGCCGCGGCAGGATTTAAATATTGCGGAATAATGACGGCAAAAGGAAAGTCTTGGGTAGTAATAACACCTGAAACCAAAATTGACGAAGCTTTAAAAATTGGCGAGTTAGCTCAAAGCCGCGGTTTAAAAATCTCCTGCGTCTATGGCGATTTTGCCTCTATGCCTCCGGTTGACAAATGGAATTTATACCTGCGGCAACTCATTGATTGCACTCAGGCTTGCCAGGCACCATACCTTATGCTGGGTGGAATTGGCGATAAAAACTCATTTAATCCTTATTACAATACCGTCCGCAATTGCTGCGATTATGCCCAATCTAAAAATATCCACCTCACGTTGAAACCTCACGGCGGCACTAACGCAACAGGCAATGACCTCAGAAAAATCATCAATTATGTCAATCACGAAAATTTTAAAGTCTGGTATGATCCGGCAAATATATTCTACTACTCTGATGGACAAATTAATCCGATTGACGACATAGTTAGTTGCAAAGGATTAATTGTAGGGATGAGCATAAAAGATTATACCCATCCCAAAAATGTCAATGTGACCCCCGGCAATGGATTGGTTGGCTATCCAAAACTTTTTAAAACGATGATAGAACTTGGCTTTTCCTCCGGACCATTAATTGTTGAATGCCTCGCAAAAGGAGATTATGAATCTGTCGTTAATGAAGCAAAGAAAACCAGAGAATTTCTTAACAATTTAATAGCAAAGCTCTGACTCGGCACCACTTTAAACCTCTCCTGATATAATCAATGCGATTATAATTCAAATAATGAAATACTAATTTATAAACCCGGGCACAGTTGCATAATAGTTTCGGCTTGTCCAAACATAAAATTGTTGTCATCCTTAATATATGTTTACGGGAATTGTCGAGGAAACAGGAGTAGTTGAAAGCGTTAGAAAAACCGATAAATCAATTGAACTTGTCGTGCGAGCGTATATTTGCGGCAAAGGCACAAAAGTCGGTTCAAGTCTTGCCGTCAACGGTTGCTGTTTAACCGTGGTTAAGACTCGCCAAAAAGGAAAATATAAACTGCTCCAATTCGATCTATTAATGGAAACCTGGAATAGGACAAACCTTAAATACGCTGAACCTGGAAAATTGGTAAACCTTGAACGACCGCTCTCGGCAACCGGACAATTGGGAGGACACTTCGTTACAGGACATATAGACGGCACTGGAAAAATAATCCGCTGGGAGCGAATGGGACAGGATCATATGCTGGATATTCAAGCCCCGGACGAAGTTATGAAATATGTCGTTTTCAAAGGTTCAATCGCAGTGGATGGTATTAGCTTAACAGTAGCAGACGTGCTCCCGGATAAAAAAGGTTTTAGAATCTGGATAATTCCACATACTTACGAAGTTACAGCCCTTCATTCTCAAAAGGTTGGCGATGAGGTAAATCTTGAAGCTGATATACTTGGAAAATATGTTGAGCAATTCTTAATGAGATTTACAGAAGAAAGATTCAAACCCTCTTCAAAATAGGAATATGCAAAAAATTAAAGCAATTTTAGCAAAAATCTCAACCGCTTATGCCTCTTGAACCTCCTGATACTCATTACTATCTCGCCGCCATTGGATGGCTTGAACTCGGAAATCCACAAGAGGCATTAGAAGAACTGAACCACATTTCTCCAGAAGGCGAAAATGACCCGGACGTCATTGAATTACGTCTTCAAATATATTCCGAATTTAAAGAATGGGAACTTATGCTGAAATATAGCGAAAGACTTGTTTCAATTTCGCCCAATAGACCCTCCGGCTGGATAAACCGATCCTACGCCTTGCATGAATTAAAGCAGACAGCGAGCGCTTACAACCTCCTATTGCCTGCAGCAGATAAATTCCCAAGAATTTTCACAATACCATACAACCTCTCCTGTTACAGCTGCCAGCTCGGAAAAATTGAAGAGGCAATAAATTGGTTTAAAAAGGCTTTAGCCATTGCGGAAAACAAAGACGAATTAAAATCTATGGCG
>JBAMMJ010000055.1:41814-57640 GCA_039793825.1 Verrucomicrobiota bacterium
TCTATGGCGCTTTCAGATAAAGACCTTGAACCTCTATGGAAAATAATTCAAAACCTCTAACAGTATAACCCAGTTGAGTCGCATAGGAAAAAACAATATCCCTCTTATCCCGCAAGGGAATACGCTACCTGAACTAATCTCGGGCTTGGTTGAGAATGTCCTTTTCCATAACGAGGAAACCGGATTTACTGTTTTAAAGGCAAAAATTAAAGAAAGACGCGACCCAGTCACAATAGTATGCACCCTTGCTTCAATAAATGTCGGGGAATGGATAACCGCAGAAGGCTATTGGCAACGCGATAAAAATTATGGTCTTCAATTCAAAGCCACAGCCGCCAAAATTACACCGCCAACCACCATTGAAGGAATTGAAAAATATTTAGGAAGCGGCCTCATAAAAGGTATAGGTCCGATATATGCAAAAAAGATGGTTGATAAATTTGGAGAGCGCGTGATTGAAATCATTGAAAATCAGTCCGCAAAACTTGAGGAAATTGACGGCATCGGTCCAGGGCGGAGAAAAAAAATTAAAGAAGCGTGGGAATCCCAGAAAACAATCCGCAATATAATGCTTTTCCTCTACTCACACGGCGTTGGGACTTCAAGAGCGGTTCGCATTTATAAAACCTATGGAGAACGTGCTATTGACATAATTCGTGAGAATCCTTACAGACTCGCGATTGACATTCCAGGGATCGGATTTAAAACCGCCGATAAAATCGCCCGCAATATAGGCATACCTCCTGATTCTATACTGCGAGCCTGCGCCTGTATAAATCACATATTAATAGAAGCAACATCCGATGGGCACTGCGCCCTGCCCGAACCGCTGCTCAAAAAAAATGCCGCTGAATTATTGCAAATCAACGATTCAATCATTCAAGACGCAATTGAAAAATCCGTTTTTGAACATCAAATTGAAAGACAACATATCAACGAAGAAACATTCATCTATCTCCCAACTTTAAAACAGGCTGAGGAAATTGTGGCTTCAAAAATTTGCAATTTGCTCAAATCCAGGCAATCCCATCGGCAAATTGATTCTCAAAAAGCTATTGAATGGTATGAAAAAAAGTATGGGAAAATCCTTGCAGACGAACAAAAAGAGGCAATCATAAAGGGGTTAGAAAATCGTATTCTTATAATCACAGGCGGACCTGGTGTAGGAAAAACAACTGTAATTCACGCCCTTGTTTCAATTCTTGTGGCAAAAAAGACTAAATGTTTGCTCTGCGCTCCAACCGGAAGAGCCGCAAAACGATTATCTGAAGTCACAGGTTTTGAAGCCAAAACCATTCACAGGCTGCTGGAAATTATCCCACAGACAGGTTCATTTTTGCATAATGAAAAACAACCGCTTGAGTGTGATTTTCTTATTGTGGACGAAACATCTATGGTCGATATCCTGCTAATGAGTCACTTATTGCGGGCACTGCCTCAAACTGCCTCCCTAATTCTTGTCGGTGACGCGGACCAACTTCCTTCAGTCGGACCGGGCAATCTGTTAAATGATTTGATTGATTCACAACTAATTCCGGTTGTTCGTCTGAAAAAAATCTTCCGTCAGTCAAGTCAAAGCAACATCGTTACAATCGCCCACCAGATAAATAAAGGTATTATTCCAAAATTACCTGCAAAAAATGAAATATCAGACTTTTATTTCATTCACCGCGATGACCCTCAAAATGCTGTAGATTTACTCATTGAACTTGTCTCAAAGAGAATCCCTGAAAAATTTGGTTACGACCCAATCCGTGATATTCAGGTTCTGTGTCCTATGCACCGCGGTATTCTTGGAATCCAGGAAATTAACAAAAGACTACAGGACATCTTGAATCCACTTGAACCACAAGAGCCGGCAATTGAAAGATTCGGCTGGCAATTCAGGTTGCGCGACAAAGTTATGCAGGTCCAAAACAATTATGAAAAAGGTGTTTATAATGGGGATATAGGTCAAATTGCGCAAATTGACCTTGTTGAAAAAGAGGTAGTCGTAAGGTTTGAAAACAAAGAAATAGTTTACGATTTTGACGAATTGGATGAAATCCTGCCCGCTTACGCCACAACCATTCATAAAGCCCAGGGTTGCGAATTTCCTGTTGTTATCATCCCAATTGCAATGCAACAATATGCATTGCTCCAACGAAATCTCATTTACACCGCTATAACCCGTGGAAAAAAACTCGTTATCATTATCGGACAAAAAAAGGCGTTTTATTTTTCAATTAAAAATAACAAAACCACACAAAGATTTTCAGGACTCCTCAATAAAATAACAACGTATGCAAAAAATCTATAAACGAATTATGTTTCCTGTGTATCGTAACCTGTGGTTGCTTCAAGCATAAGGCTATGTTCATTTACTTCAGAAACAGGTTTTGCTTCGCTCAGATAACCTTTCCGCATAACTGCTATCCGGTCACAGACACCAAGCAATTCAGGCAAATAACTGCTCACCATTAGAATCGCGCGCGGTCTCCCCCCAAACTCGCCTGTTGCCAGTTGATCAATTAGTTTATAAATCGCAGCTTTTGCTGCAACATCAATTCCTCGCGTTGGTTCATCCAATAAAAGCAAATCAACATCGTGATTCAACAGTCGGGCAAGCGCCACTTTTTGCTGTGTCCCACCGCTCAATTCAATTACTGATTGCCACGGACCGGCACAGCGAATCTTCAATTCTTCTATCCACTTCCGCGCCGCTTCACTTTGCCGTTTCGGCGATAAAAAGCCAAATAGTTTATATTTGTCTAATTTTGTTATTGTAATGTTTTCAGCTATGCCCATTGAAAGCGCAAGTCCCTCCTGTTTTCTATCTTCGCTCAAAAAGCCCACCCCCTGCATCCATCTCTGGGTCGGAGAAGCCGGACCAATGTATGTTCCGATTTTAATTTCGCCAGACTTTACTTTATCCAATCCAAAAATGCATCGTAATAGCTCAGTTCTGCCTGCACCCATTAACCCGGCAATCCCAACAACTTCTCCCCGATGAACCTGAATGCTCGCGCCAGATGGTTTAACAACACCGTCAAGTTCTTTGATTTCAAGCAAAAGTTCCCCCGTCTTTCTAACCGATCTCGGATACAGTTCCTCTATCTGCCGCCCTACCATCAAAGAAACAATCCGATTCACATCCATATCTTTAGTAAGTCCAGCTCCAACAACCTTGCCGTCGCGCAAAACTACAATCCTATCTGACACAGCCTTAACTTCCTCAAGAAAATGTGAAATATATATGATTGCAAGTCCACGCGATTTTAACGAGTGTATTAATTCAAAAAGTCGCTTCACATCGCGCCCCGTAAGACTGCTGGTTGGTTCATCCAAAACAAGTATGCTGCATCCAACCGCAAGCGCCCTCGCAATTTCAACAAGCTGCTGAGCCGCAGGCGAAAGCTTACCAACCTGAATTTCAGGTGTAATTTCAGGATGATTAAAAAATGCCAATGCCTGCAATGCCTTTTCCCTAACCTCTCGCCAATTGATAAAGCCGAATTTTGAAGGCTCCATCCCCAATAAAATGTTCTCCTTAACTGTCAAATGCGGCGCAAGAGATAGCTCCTGATATATCATCGCAATGCCGGCTTTCCTCGCTTGTATTGGATTTTCCGGTATAAATTCCGAGCCATTAAGTCTTATACTACCAGAATCAGGTCTATAAACACCGGACAGAATTTTCATCAATGTGCTTTTTCCGGCGCCATTTTCACCTACAAGCGCTAAAACCTCTCCGCCTTTAACTGATAAACTTACATCTTCCAGCGCAACTGTCGCGCCGAATCGTTTGCTGATATTTTCCATCAGCAATTCAGGCAATTGACCGCTGCTGTTTTCAGATAGAAAATGCATCACCGTTCCGCCATAGTCCTTTTATTCCTTTAACCACTTTTTATAATCAGGATTCAACAATTCGCTAATTCGCGGCTCATTCATATTTTCAGGAGTTGCAATAGTTGAACCGGTATCAATTCTTTTTTGGACTTTGCCGCCCTTTATATGCTCAACAATGGTCTTTACACCTAAATACCCCATATTTATCGGGTCTTGCAAAACAAGTCCATTCAACTCACCCTTTTTCATCGCATTAACCAGCATCTCCGAACTATCAAATCCGATAAATTTGACCTTTCCTGCATAGCCTCCATCTTGAAGGGCGCGCAACATTGCGAACGTCGTGAATTCATTGGGGCAAAATATACCATCAATTGAAAGCGAACCATCAGGTTTTTTAAATGTTGCAAGCAAGTTTTCACTATTTTGATAAGCAACCTCTGCCGTGCTACCGCTGCGTTGATTTGAACTGGCAACTTCAATCCCTTTATAATTTTTAATCGCATCAAGAAAACCTTTAACCCTTTCTTCGGTGCTTGCCGAACCCTCTAAAAATCTGAATACAACTATCCTCCCTCGCTCGTTCAATAACTTCGCCAGATATTCTCCGGCTTTTCTTCCACCTGTATAATTATCGGTTGCTATGTAACTAATATAGTTTTCACCATCAAGCGCAGAATCAATAATTACAACAGGAATCCCGCTTCGCATCGCGTTATTCACAGGCGCGCGTAATGCAACATTATCAAGCGGAGCAAGAACAATCCCATCCACGCCGGCGGCAACAAAATCTTCAACAACTTTTATTTGAGATTCTCTGTCATCTTCTTTTAGAGGTCCCTTCCAGATTACCTCAACCCCCAGCTCTTCAGCCGCTTTTACTGCTCCGGCGTGGACAGATTTCCAGTATATCTGGTTCAATCCTTTGGGTATGACCGCAATCCTTAATTTCTTCTGGCTTTTTACGATTTTGTCCCCCGGTTTACCGCAACCGTTGCCAGAAGCCAAAATTAATGCGGCAATCCCAAATACTGCAATGCCTTTGAATAACTGCGCTATATATCCTTTCATAATGTCTTGCTAAGATTATATTGTATCCTGGGAATTTTTAGCAAAGTAGTTCCTTTGCCTCTCGCTGATTGGCATTCCCAATTTTTCCATTACTTTCAACATATCATACCAGACCTCTTTTTTTACAGCGATGCTTTGATTTCTTAATAAATAAGCCGGGTGATAGGTCGGCATTACCGGTATACCGCGAAATTCTTTCCAGATGCCACGAACCTTCGTGATACTAAGTTTCTCGCCAAGTAACCCTTCAATCGCTGTAGCCCCTAAAGCCACAATTACCTTCGGTCGGATAATGTCAATCTGTTCAAGCAAATACGGCGAGCACACGCGCATTTCGTCAACTGTCGGTGCGCGATTACCTGTTGGTAAGGGCGTGTTGGGTCTGCACTTAAGAATGTTTGCAATATAAACCTGCTCACGCCTCAAACCCATCGCACCGATAATTTTCGTTAACAATTGTCCGGCTCTTCCAACAAATGGCTCTCCTTGCAAATCTTCTTCTGCCCCGGGCGCCTCTCCAACAAACATCAATGACGCATTGCTGTCCCCTACCCCAAAAACAACGTTCGTGCGAAATGAAACGAGATGCGGACATTTTTTACACTTCAAAACTTTTTCTCTTAAAACCGAAAGAGCCACTGCTTTTTGTTCTGGTGTGAGTTCAGGCTTCGCCCACAACTGATTTAGACCAAGGTTAACTGGCACCGAAGTGTCTATCTTTTTATCACTCCCTTGTTTGGTAGATTCCCTCTGTTTTCCTTCCCTTCGCGGTAATGGCATAGGTTTTGAAATCTTTTCTAACGTCTCCGACTCAACATAAAAATATTTTATTCCTCTGGCTTTTAATTCCTGAATGTAGCCAATTGCAGAATCCAGAATATTTTTATAATCATTGTTCATTGACTTCAAATTATGGTTATCCTAAAAACTACTATTTGCCAATACAGAATTGACTGAAAATCACATCAAGCAAATCTTCTGTTGCAGTTTGTCCAGTAATCTGACCAATTGAATTAACGGCAATTCGCAAATCCAGTGCTACGAATTCAAGACTTTCGTTTGAAATCAGCGCATTTACCGCAGTTTCAAGTGATTTTCGTGCCTTTATCAATACCTCTTTATGCCTCAGATTTATTGCCACCGTAATCGTCTCCCCTCCCGTTTTCCCGCTCAGAACAATATCTCTGATTTTATCCTTCAATCTTTCTATCCCTTCGCCTGTCAAACAGGATATATCAACTACTGGAAACGTTATTTCCGCAGGCAATTCAAGTTTAATCGGTAAATCAATCTTATTTCGGACAATTATGGCTTTTTTCCCCTTCACTAAATCCAAATTTTCTTTATATTCTTCTCTGAATGGTTCGCTTCCATCCATAACAATCAACAATAACTCGGCTTGTTCAATTGCCCGTTTTGTCCGTTTGATACCTTCTGCCTCAATAATATCATCAGAACTCCTCAACCCCGCCGTATCGGTAAACACCACCGGAATTCCGCGAATATTTGCAGTCTCCTCAATTGTATCCCGCGTTGTGCCCGGAATAGGCGAAACAATCGCCCTTTCAAAATCAAGCAGCCGATTTAACAAACTTGATTTCCCGGAATTAGGCTTGCCAATAATCGCCACTTTAATCCCCTGTCGCAGAACCTGTCCTTCATCAGCCGTCTGTATAAGTTTATCAATAAAATCAATACACCTTTTAATTTGCATCAAAAGACTTTCGCGTGTGTCCGGTTCAATATCTTCATCTGGAAAATCTATATGGGCTTCAATATGCGCGAGCACGCGCATCAATATCTTCCTGATCTCCTCTATTTGAGCCGATAGTCTCCCGGCAAGCTGAGACTGGGCAAGACGCATCGCTAAATCGGTGCGTGAATGTATAATATCAATTACGGCTTCGGCTTGGGTCAAATCAATGCGTCCGTTTAAAAAGGCGCGCTTCGTAAACTCGCCCGGTTGGGCTAATCTTGCCCCGTGTTCAATTACGGTTTCAAGAACCATCTTCGCCGGTAAAATGCCCCCATGACACGATATCTCCAGCATATCCTCCCGCGTAAAAGTCTTTGGCTTTCTCAATACAGTCAGCATAACCTCATCTACAGTCTCACCGTTACGGACAATATGCCCATAATGCACAGTATGCGACGGAACAGCACTCGGTATAATGTTCTTTGCAGCGGGTCTAAAACACTCATCGGCTATCCGTAGAGAATCCGGTCCTGAGAGCCTGACGATCGCAAGTCCGCCCTCACCAATCGGTGTACTTATTGCGGCAATTGTGTCGTTAAGCAAATTCATAAACTACTTTAACTATATTCAGATACCCTTTCAATCTTTCCATTATAACATTCACATTCTTTGAATCTTTTAGCTGGTCGGTCGTCAAATTTTATAATTGTAAAGCAATTGAATATGCTTTAAATATAAATCAAATTAAATAAATAGTATGAAAAGACAAATTATAAACGTTCTTCTACTCGGTTTATTCGGATGCGCAGGTTATATCTACGCTCAAGATGTTGAGCCCGGGTTTATACCGCTCTTCAATGGAAAAGACTTAAGTGGATGGGAGGGCAATCCGCAGATTTGGTCAGTTAAGGATGGCGCAATAACCGGAGTTACCACAGCCGACACAAAGCTAAGCCATAACACTTTTCTGGTTTACACCAATAAAGAATTTAGCGACTTTGAGCTTCGGCTTTCTTACAAAATAGTCGGTGGCAATTCCGGCGTCCAATATAGAAGCAAAGTGGTGCAACAGGGGAAATTCGGTCCTATTGTTGGCGGTTATCAGGCGGATATAGAGGCTGGAAAGACCTACAGCGGAATATTGTATGAAGAACGAGGCCGCGGCATTCTCGCCACCCGTGGCCAAAAAGTAATCATTAAAACCAACCCGGAAAATCAATCAAAATTTGTAATTGAGAAGGTTGGAGAATTAGGCAAATCCGATGAGATTCAAGCAAAAATAAAAAATGAAGATTGGAATGATTACGTTATAATCGCGAAAGGAAATCATCTTCAACAATTTATAAATGGCGTGCAAACAGTTGATGTTATAGATGAAGATACACAGCGCGCTGCTAAATCCGGAATCATCGCTTTGCAAATTCACGTCGGTCCTCCAATGACAGTTCAATTCAAAAACATCAGAATCAAACCATTAAATTAAAATCCTGTTATGAAGAACCTGCTGGTTTCATTGTTTATAATCGGAACAATAACATTGTATGGCGCAGACAAGAAAATCGTTTTAATCGCCGGTCGTCCAAGCCACGGACCCGGTGAGCACGAACACCGCGCCGGTTGTCTTCTTTTCCAGAAATGTTTGAATTCAATACCTGGCGTAACCTCCGTCGTTTATAGCAACGGCTGGCCCACAGAACCAAATGCCTTTGAAGGAGCGGCTGCTATCGTTATCTATTCCGACGGCGGGGGCGGACACCCGGCAATTCAAGGAGACCACCTCAAGATACTTGGCGAGTTAATGAAAAAAGGCGTCGGTTTCGGAGCTGTCCATTATGCAGTTGAGGTTCCCAAAGAAAAAGGTGGGAAGGAATTTTTAGACTGGATTGGCGGTTATTTTGAAACCGACTGGTCTGTAAACCCTTTCTGGGAAGCAGAATTTAACAGTTTTCCAAACCATCCTGTTACCCGCGGCGTCAAACCTTTTAAGATGAGAGATGAATGGTACTATCATATGCGCTTTAGAGATAAAATGGAAGGAGTAACCCCAATTTTATCCGCTTTACCTCCTGCAAGCACATTAAACCGCCGCGACGGGCCACACGAAAACAATCCTTATGTCCGTGAAGCTGTGCTTACAAACAAAGAGCCACAACATCTAATGTGGGTCTATGAACGTCCTGATGGCGGCAGAGGATTCGGCTTTACAGGCGGACATTCCCATAAGAATTGGGGAAATGAAAATTTTAGAAAGGTGGTGCTTAATGCCATTTTATGGATTGCTAAAGTTGAAGTTCCACCAAATGGAGTTGAATGTCAATTAACAGAAGAAGATTTAACAGCAAATCTTGATCCAAAAGGTCAACCAAGACCAGCACAAAAGCCGCCTCAACAACAGCAAAAACCCTCTAATTGATGCCGGAAATTAATGGAAAAAAAACGCAAAACAACCTTATAAATTTAGATTTTTTATCTGCAGTTCCATTGCTCCCCGAGGTCAGGGCAGCAATGCTTCCATACCTGAGTGATAATTATGGCGACCCATCATCGCTTCACAGACTCGGTCTTTACGCCCGCGAAGCAATAGACACAGCGCGCAAAAATCTCGCCGGTTTAATAAATGCCGATAACCCTGACCATATTTATTTTACAAGTGATTCAACAGAAGCCGCTAACTGGGCTATAAAAGGCTCTGTTGAAGCGCTAAAACGTTTTGGCAACCATATCATAATTACTTCAATTGAACATTCTCCGGTAATTGAGTCTGCCAAATGGCTTGAAAATCAAGGATTTAAAATTACAAAAATACCAGTAGATTCCATCGGAAAAATCAACCCTGAATCAATAAAGTCAGCCCTAACCGATAAAACAATTCTGATTGCTGTTCAACTGGCAAACACTGAAATTGGAGTTATCCAGCCTATTGAAAGAATTTCTGAAATCGCCGCAGAATTCGGGGTACAGCTCTACATTGATGCCGACGCCGCCATAGGATGGCATCCGATTGATATTCAAAGAATTGCTGCAAATGTAATAATCACTTTCTCAACCCAAAGATTTTACGGACCAAAGGGATGCGCAGTTCTATATCATTCTAACAAGGCGCGACTCGCAAACTTATTGCACGGGGGAAGTCAACAATCTGGAAAAAGACCGGGTAATGAAAACGTCCCGGCAATAATTGGCGCCGGCAAGGCGGCAGAAATTTCAATTGCAAGGCTACACGAGCGTATATCAAAAGCATCATATATCCAGAATCTGCTATGGAGCGCTATAAAAAGCAAAATCCCCCATATAAAGTTAAACGGTCCACCGCTCGGCGCTGATAGACTCACCAATTCCCTAAATATAAGCTTTGAATTCATAGAAGGCGAAGGACTCGTCTTGCGGTGTGATATGAAAAACCTGCTGATTTCAAGCGGTTCAGTATGTTCAAGCAGGGCTTCAAAAATCTCACATATTCTGCAGGCAATAGGAGTGGATTATTCTCTTGCCATTGGTAGCGTGCTTTTGTCCTGGGGTGAAGAAATTAATAAAGAGGATATACCAGGAGCGGTTGAAATCATAAAGGACTCAGTTGAAAAATTGCGCTCTATGTCTGCCAGTTGGCAGGCATACAAAAGTGGAAAAACTTCTCCGATAACCCCGGAATATGCAGATTAGATATTTTTAAAAGATTAGCCAACTTTAACAATTACTCTTCCAATACAACTATCCTGTAGAATCGCTGGCTGCTTCCATTTACAGCCGAATCGGTGAATGTCCATATTGGATCGACAGGGACGATCGGATTTCCTATTGGCGTCCACGATGTTTCTGACAAACTGTTTTTATACTCTATCCTATAAGATTTACCCGGTAGCGATTGGATTGTTACCCTCACCTGCCCGTTTGCGAAAACTATACCACCGGGCACCAATTTAGGCGGTAGCCCAACTATGACTTTAAACACAACTACTGCGCTTGCAGGAGGATTACCGTTATCTGTTACCCGTATAGTGATAACATTTGTAGATATAGCCTGCTCGGGTGATGGAGTCCAAACGAATTCGCCAAGATTATTAATTTGAGCGCCTTGTGGAATTGTGCCTTCTAATGAATAACTCAATGTCTGGGCAGGAATATCATAATCAACTGCATTTATCGTCAATCTTAACGTTTGCCCAATAACAATAAACTTATCAGAAATCGGTTGTATTACTGGAGGCGTATTTGTTTCAACTCCAGAGACCTTGTTTGGCAAACCAGGTGTCGGTGGGTTCAATAGAGTGATGAAAGACGCTCCATCAGGATAACGACCTTCGGTTGCATCGCTGGCTTGAACACCAAATGTCACCATATCAATAAGCCGACCATCAGGCGCATACACCGCAATATCAGAACCATTCTTAGACAAACGGAAATTTACGTGAAGTTCGTTTAATTCAGGTCTGTTTAATGATGGAGTGTTATCCGCCCATACCACAAGGAAACCTTTCGCTGGAACATAATATCCATCAGGAATACGGTATTTGAATTTATTAGTGGCATTATCTGTGAGATAAAATCCTGATAGGTCTACCGGCGAATTACCCGGATTGTATAGTTCAAACCAGTCATCAAACGCGCCCGTTACAGGATTTGCTATAGTTCGCGTGTTGCTTGCCATCCATTCATTTATGAAAAGGATGACAGGCGCGTTGGCTGGATTGTTCGTACCAGACGGTGTAACATAATAGAAGCTCCGTCTATAAAACGGTTGTCCATCAGGATAATCGCCATAGCTGTATCCATCCTGTAAATTTGAATAATTAAGGTAATCAAGAACTGTCGGAACAGAGTTTATCGGCATTACAAGCGCTATTGAACCATTGCCCGATGGTATTGAGAAATTGGAATGTAATCTTGTGGTTGAATTTAATTCAGTACGCCCATCCAGCAATACAACAAGGAATTCCTTTGGTCCTATAACCGTTCCATATGGGAATTTCCATTGAGTTATATTCGTATAATTGTTCGCCAGATAGTAATCACTGAGGTCTATTGGTGAATCTCCTGAATTATATAATTCCACCCAACCGGCTGGCTCACCAAGTTCATTTGTTAATCCCTTTGTTCCTGGTGGTTGCACTTCATTTAACCAAACCAATGGCAATTGCGGAAGAGACGAAGCAACTGAATTTGTCTGCCCCGGCGTAAATGCCGTTGGTGGTTGAACCGAAACAATACCCCTAAATGTCCCGCTTATTCTCCATTGCAAGTTGCCTGTATTCGTCCCGGTTTTATACCAGAAACTGAATGTGCATACGTTAGTTACATTAGACGCCGCAAAATCATAATAAATATATGATGATGGTCCACCGGCAGGATTGAAAGTTAATTTAAGTGAACTATTGCCGCTTCGCTTTACATCGGTTGTTATATCGCTCCTGGCACCGTTTGTTCCTTGAAACTTCCAGAAATTGGTTAATGGACCACTTTCAAAATCGCCGTTCTTGATCATATTAGTCCCATTAACAATCAAGGACATATCGTCTATATAAATTGTATTAGCGGAATCTAAATATAAAATTAATCTATACCCATTCGGCTGTCCCGTTACCGTAAACAATCTCCAGCCACCAGTTGGATCCGACCAATTGCATACCCTTGAATTATCGCGAGTTGGATCAATTACCTGCAAAGATGCACCGTTCCCATTTGCTAATTGTGGCCAGGGCAAATTATTTTCATATCTAACCCTATTTACGATTATCTCCTCACCATTATCGCCCGGACGCACAATGCTCAATGTTTCCCCATTTTTCTGTAAATTGCCTGTAAACTCGTCAAATACGGGTATTAAAGGCCCATAATAATTTGCGAATGCAGTTCTACTTCTTACGAGAACTATAAATCCATTGGGTTTAATCCATGAACCAGAAGGGAATGTGTACCCAAGACCATTAATTTTCCAACCAGACATATCAAATGCAGTTGTTGAAGAAGTATTATATATCTCAACAAATTCAAGTTCTGGAGCAGGCGGGTTATACATTATTTCATTTATGACAACCTTGTTTTCCGGCGCATCTTGCTGTTGAGCCAGGTTAATAACGGTTAATTGCTGCGTAATAGCCCCTACAACATTTCCAATTCTGTCAATTCCCACTATTGAATAGACATTTGTGCCGGGTTTGTTCGGGAATGAAAGATTAAATGTTATAGTATTATTCCAGGTTACCGGTCTGACAACTCCGTCAACTAATATGGATTCTACTTCTAATGGAGCAACACCGCTAACTGTTACCACGCTTGATGTTGTGGCGATTGTGTTGGTGCTTAAAGCAAAAGATTGTGTATCTCGCGCTGCCACTTGCGACGCAATACTTGAACGTGCTGACGCAATCCAGGTTTTAATCGGATTAGGTGAATCAGCGAAGATTTTATTGGCGATAAATGCCGAATATTTAGCATCAAGAACCGGGTCAATAGCCTCATTTTTCAATCCAGTTTTTGTTAACTCTTTAAGGGCAGCCCAGTATTTTCTTCTGAACTTAGGATTGCCATTGGGTCCATAAATTCTTTGCCAGGTAACATCGCCGCTGTTTATAGTTTCAAGATTTGACCCCGGAGACCAGGCGATTCTGTTTCCAAGAACTATGCTGAAATCAAACATAAATAAAGTCCATCGCGTTCTGCTGCTGACATATCCATATACGTTCTGTTCATTGTTAATTCCCCAACAATCCCAGTTTCCGGCTGCGTGATTCGCGGCTACAAGCCTGAGCCAATTATCCATATCAGCCACGTTTTCCATCAACTCAGCGTAATTTGCTAAATTATAATTCGTTGCTACGGTCATTAAGGTAAAGAAATTGGTGTAGTTATTCTGTGAATCAGGTGTTTGACGCATTTGATAATTCCATCTGTAACGGGCAAGTTTAAAAGCGCCGCCTGTTGTGGTATAAGGCATAAACAGACACCAGGACTTATTTTCCCAGGGCCAATAACCACCTGATTGCATTGCAGCGCCACCTTCAAACCAGGGCTGGAATTTGAATAAAAACCCATCTTTTTCGTTCGGGAAATATGCATCAGGAACGCTAACGCTGGGTCTGAGCGCATCCTCCATCAATTGCCCCCGTCGGACGCCATTAACATAAACTATTACATATCTTCTATAAACCCATGGCAATCCAAGCGAGCGAAGGAAGGTGTTTGCAGCCTGTTCCCGTTGTAAAGTAGAATCGTTGTTATTAGCATTTGCGTTATCATCCTGAATATCGTTGCCAATCCAGTGGATTTTGTTGAACGAGACGTGTCCTAAAAGTTTATCATCCTTAGGCATACTCCAATTATAATGGCAAGCGTTATTCCCATCAGGTGCGTCAAATGCCTGATGATAAGGACTTCCTGCATAGCGGGCGCCAACATTATAAATAACCCTGTTGTTATAAACCAGAGTCCCGTCAATGTCTTCATTGCTTAACACAGGCAAATTAATCCACCGAGTCCGATTTGATTGAGTTAACCATAGATGGTAAATACCAAAGGCGCTTGGCGGATTTGGTTCTCCAAATCTAACAACACATTCACGCACCGGTCCGTTATCATCAAGTAATTCTGGAAATCTTGATGAGGCGCCATAGTTATCGGTGGCTGATATATAAAACGCCACGGTTGTTGCTGCAGGTTGTCCCGGTATCAATGCAGTGTAAATACCATCACCAGCAACAAGGTCGCCGCCTGTTCCATCGTCCACCATCTGAACTTGAGTATATGCAGCATTGGGGTCAATTCTATAATTTAAATAGATTGATTGTATCCCATCAGGGTCGTCCACCATTGCAAAAACACGACAATTTTCACCTACTGATGGTAGCGCAGGATAATGTTTAACGGCGTAAATAGCTGGCGGGGCATTTGTAACCGCCCTGCTGTTTGGTAAACCTGGTGTTCCAAGATTGCTCGGAACTTTCATCGCCCCTGTGGCTTCAAACCAGGCTCCGTGCAACCTGAAAAGTATTTCTGGACACCCACGCAACCACCGTGCTTTAAGCCGCATTGTTACAGTCTGACCGGCAGCTAAACTGGTATTATTCAGGTTGCATTGAGCCGAGTTCGCCACTGTAAAAATTCTGTTGCGGGTTCGCAATCTCAACGCATTGCCTCCACCATAACCTGCCCCCGGTTCAAGGTTTGACCGACTGAAACAGCCGAGTAGTGACCAATTTGCAAGTCCAGATTCAAAACCAGGATTAGAAACATAATTCTGAGTTGTTCCATACGGAATTATTTCAAGATTATCAACAAGACATTCCCCTGCTTCTAACAGCCCCACCTGAGCAAAAGATATTGTGCCGCCGGCATAATTTGCGCCATTATCAAGCACACCAGTCGCTTCAATTGTTGTCCATTCGGATTTTGATGTCTCGTCACTGTCAGCCCAATTAAATGCCAAACGGTGATTGGAACGCGGATCAATCAACTCAAGGCTACTACCTCCTCCATCAGCCCATTCTCCCCATCTGCCGCCATCTGAATAAGTCACCTCATCAATAACTGCATAGTTTATATTAGTTATGACACTCCCATTTTGATTTGTTGAATAGGTATAAACTGGCTTCGCCAGCGCTACCCGTTCTCCATTATGAGATAATGAACCATTAAAATTACCTACCGTGTTTGAAGAATTTAGTTGAGTGTATTTTGACAATAAATTATTTACATTTTTAGCTACAACAAGATATCCACCCGGCGGAATTATTGTATTTGTAGGAAATACAAAATCAATCCCGTCAACAAACCGCCAACCACTCAGATTATAAGTATTTGTACTCTGGTTATAGATCTCAACATACTGGTCGTCATCATTTCTGGATATTGGGTGATACATTATTTCATTAATAACAATTTCAGAAACATAAATTCCAGTGTTTGGCGAACCCGGTGTAAGTTCCTTTAATAAATAAAAATCTTTTGAACCATTTGGATATCTTCCGTAAGAAATGCCAGGCAATTGCGCATCAAATCTCAATACATCAATTACTCTTTGACCATCCGGAGCTTTCAAATATATGGTATCACCCCCAGCCTTTAGTCCAAAACCAAGCTGAGATTGATAAAATACCAAATAACCGCCGGGCATTATCTTTGTGCCTTGAGGAATTACAAATTTGTTTGTATCAGGATTGTCAGTCAATATACATCCTGATAAATCATTTGTGAAATTGCTATGGTTATATAGTTCTACATAATCTTCATTTACAC
>JBAMMJ010000056.1:0-10362 GCA_039793825.1 Verrucomicrobiota bacterium
GACCTCACAAAGCGGTGTTGCGTTCGCGTTTGCTCACTTAACACCGCACTCCATATAACGGCATTACAAAATTTCATTTCTAAGGATTCAGGCAATCGGTCCAGAATCCGGGTTTATCATTTGTATTTCCTGGATTTGTATTCTATTATTTAACATTTATTATTGCCAATGTTTGGGGCGTGCAATTTTATATGAATATAAATTTATGGGGTTGCTTGCAAGTTAAGGGACTGGAGTTATGTATTCGTTTTCAACATGCTGGAATTCGCACCGTCATACAGACGGCAGAAAGATGCTAAATGAGATAAGGGAACTTGGGTTTGAGTATGCGGAGTTGAGTCACGGAATCCGAGTAAGCCTGTTGCAGGGGATTTTTGACGCTGTTGATAAGCACGAAATAAAAATATCAAGTCTTCACAATTTTTGTCCGCTTCCGCTTGGGGTTAATCATGCGGCGCCAAATATTTTTCAATTCAGCGCCCTTCGTTCGCGTGAAAGAGAAAGCGCGTTGCGTCATACTTTAAGGACGATTGAAACTGCTGCAAGGGTTGGTGCGCAGGTTGTAGTGCTGCATCTTGGCTCGGTGGATATGCAGGATTACACCGATAGGCTGCGAAAATTGGCAAGAGAAGGAAAACAAAATAACGAACATTATAAAAAATTGTGCTCGGAGGCGTTGTTAAAACGCGAGGAGGCAAAAAAGTCGCATCTTGATAATGTGTTTGAAATTCTGCATAAAGTCGCCCAGGAAGCAAAAAAGAACGGGGTAAAACTTGGAATAGAGAATCGGGAAGGAATAGAAGAGATACCATTTGAGACCGATTTTGAATTGTTTTTTAGAGAGTTTAACGATTCAACCGTTGTTTACTGGCACGATACCGGCCACGCTCAAATAAAAGAAAATCTTGGCTTTATTCATCACAGGATTCATCTTGAAGCTATGCAAAAATGGCTTTTCGGATTACATATACACGATGTAAAATTTCCGGATATTGACCATACGCCGCCGGGTATGGGTGAAATAGACTTTGCGGCGCTGCGTCCGCTAATTAAGCCCGAGCACTTAAAGGTGTTTGAATTAAGTCCGGCGCTGGACGTTGAACATATCAAGGCCGGAGTTTCTTATTTAAAATCGCTATGGGGCAACCAATAACAGCGTGAAATGGAAAAGCGATTGCTAAAAATTTTTATAAAGTTCGCCCTCTGCGCACTATTAACCGTATGGATTGTGCAGGCGATATTCTGGGACGAAGGCAAACGAGCCTGGGAACAAAACGGTTCTAAACCTTCGTGGGAAAATTTAACCCGAAAACAAAGACTGGAAATTTCCTGGCAATACGGACCGCCGGAGTTGTGGAAAAGTCTTACCGCTATTGATCAAAAATCAATGGCAGGCTCGGTTTTGCTTGTTGGGGGGACTGTATTGCTCGGAATCCTGCGCTGGCGATTGATTCTAAAAATGCAGGGATTTGATTTGCCGCTTTTGCGCGCCACTGAGATTTCGCTTGTGGCTCAATTCTTCAACGCATTCCTTTTAGGTTCAACCGGCGGCGACCTGATTAAGGCTTATTACGCCGCTCGCGAAACGCATCACCGCAAAACAGAAGCAGCCGTGACGGTGTTTGCCGACAGGTTGATCGGTCTTTTTTCTATGCTGTTTTTTGCGGTATTGATGATGGTTCCAAATAGAAAATGGCTGTTTGACACTCAATCCACAAAAATTACAGCTTACACCGTAATCCTGATGTTTCTCGGATGCCTGGCGCTTGTCTTTCTTGCTTTCCGCGGCGGGGTGTCCCGGCACTTCCCAAAGGCTCGCCAGGTTTTCAGACGTCTTCCAATGGGCGAAATTCTGGAAAAGAGTCTGGACTCCTGCCGTGAACTGGGCAAACAGCCGCGTCGGTTGTTTATGGCTTTTATAATCTCAATGGTTTTAAACTTTGTGTGTGTTTTGCAATTCCTTGTATTGGCGCGTGGATTGGGAATAAACACACCAGACCTTGCAATGTTTGGCATAGTGCCGATGATTATCTCCATTGCGGCGCTTCCAATAACCCCAAGCGGACTCGGGGTGCGAGAAAACCTGTTTGTAATTATGCTTGCCGCGCCGGGATTTAATGTTGAACCGACGCCAGCCCTCTCGCTATCGTTGCTCGCTCTCGCCGGCAGCCTCTTCTGGAGTTTGCTCGGTGGCGTCGTTTATATAACATTCAGAGAAAAACATCACCTGCAAGAAATCGCAAAACCTGAACCTGTTCAGCAAGATGTTTTAGAACCCTGAAACAAAAAGAACTGTTAATGAAATTAAACCCAAAAGCCAACAAAGCGCTTGAAATTGTTAACCGGCTAAAACAGGCCGGATTCACCGCGTATTGGGTAGGCGGCTGTGTAAGAGATATGTTGCTTGGCAAACAGCCGCACGACTACGACATCGCCACAAACGCCACACCTGACTTAGTAGAACAACTGTTTGAAAAAACTATTCCTGTCGGAAAACAATTCGGCGTAATGCTGGTAGTTGTTGACGGGGATTCTTTTCAGGTTGCAACCTTCAGAAGCGAGACCGATTACAAAGATGGAAGACATCCGCAGCGCGTTGCCTTTTGCGACCCCGCAGAAGACGCAAGAAGGAGAGATTTTACAATTAATGGCTTGTTTTACGACCCTCTAAAAAACGAGGTAATTGATTATGTCAACGGCAAAATGGATATTGAGCGGCGGCTGATTCGCGCGATTGGCTGCCCGGATGAACGTTTCAACGAGGATTATTTAAGGATGTTGCGCGCCGTTCGGTTCGCAGCCCAGTTGGGATTTGAGATAGAAGCCGCCACATTTGCCGCAATTCAAAAAAACGCCGAAAAAATCAAATTGATCAGCCCTGAAAGAATCCGCGACGAGCTGCTGAAATTGTTTCTGCCGCCCCACGCCGCCCGCGGTCTTGAATTGTTAAACCAGAGCCGATTGCTAAAAGAGATTCTGCCCGAGGTTGCTGATATGATCGGGGTTGAGCAATCCCCTGAATATCACCCCGAAGGCTGTGTTTATACGCACACTTTGAAAGTGCTGGAAAATTTGCCTCCAGACGCAGACGATATACTCGCCTGGTCGGCTCTGTTGCATGACGTTGGGAAACCGCACGTCGCCGCCCGGAGCAAATGTGACGACAGACGTCTGTTTTACGAACACGATGTGGTCGGCGCGCAGATGGCTCAAGCCATCCTGGAACGGTTGAAATTTCCTTCCGACAAAATTGAAGCGATCGTCGCCTGCGTCCGTCATCATATGCAATTAAAAGACGCACCGAAAATGAAAAAATCTACATTGCGCAGAATGCTGGCGCGCCCGACGATTAACATTGAAATTGAATTGCACCGACTTGATTGCCTTGCCTCGCAACGGGGACTGGAGATTTATAATTTCTTAAAACAAAAACAACAAGAGTATCCCGAAGAAAAGGCGTTGCCGCCGCCTCTAATAACCGGCGAGGACCTGAAAAAACTCGGTTTTTCGCAGGGTGTAAAACTCGGGCGTGTGTTAAAGGAGATTAGAGAAAAACAGCTTCAGGACGAGATAACCACCCCCGAACAAGCCATTGAATATGCAAGAAATATATTGAACAAAGAGTAACAATGCATTAATTACAGATAAATTTTTTATAAACCGTTAGATTTGATTTAACAAATCTGGAAAAATAAAACATATAGAATGGATAAACAGGACCTGTATAATTTTTTGTAAAACGGTGTTGAAGGTGCTATAACTAAATGCGAATCTTTTGAGGTTTAATGAGCGAAACAGTAAGCAATAGAGTGAATCTGGAACAAAGTTCTACTCCGCAGCTGATGCCTGCGGCTTAAGGGCTTTATGATCCGTGGTTCGAACACGATGCCTGCGGTGTCGGGTTTGTTGTAAACATCAAAGGCAAACGTTCGCACGAGATTATTAAAAAAGCCTTAACAGTTCTTGTTAATCTTCGTCATCGCGGCGCCTGCGGTTGTGAAGCCAATACAGGGGATGGCGCGGGAATTTTGATGCAGATGCCGCACAAATTTATGGCACAGGCTTGCGACGACGCCGGAATACACCTGCCGCCGGCTGGCGAATATGGTGTCGGCAACGTCTTTTTCCCAATAGAAGAACCGTTCAGGAAGAAATGCGAGCGTCGGTTTGAAGAGATTGTTGCCGAAGAGGGTCAAATTTTTCTCGGCTGGCGCACAGTGCCGACGAATAACAGCACACTTGGCGAAACGGCAAAAAGCGGCGAACCTTTTGTTAGACAGGCATTTATCGGACGCGCCAACAACATTAAAGACCCGATGGCTTTTGAACGCAAACTCTATGTGATAAGACGCCGCGCTGAAAAGGAGATCAGGTATTCAGGAAGCCGAGCAACCCAGGATTTCTACATCTGCAGTCTTTCTCACAAAACCATTGTTTACAAAGGAATGTTGATGGCTGAACAGATTGAAGAATATTACCCAGACCTCACAGACCCTGCTATGGAAAGCGCACTTGCGCTTGTTCACTCCCGTTTTAGCACAAACACTTTCCCCACCTGGTCGCGCGCCCATCCATACAGGTATCTCGCGCACAACGGCGAAATCAATACCCTGCGCGGTAATATAAACTGGATGAATGCCCGCGAATCCTTGTTTGAAAGCGAGCTGTTCGGAGACGATATAAAAAAGGTGTTGCCGGTGATCTGTCCGGATGGCAGCGACTCAGCGATGTTTGACAACTGCCTTGAATTGCTTGTTCTTGCCGGATACTCATTGCCCGAAGCAATGATGATAATGATCCCCGAGCCGTGGGAAAACCACAACACTATGAGCCCAACCAAAAAGGCGTTTTACAAATATTTCAGCTGCCTTATGGAGCCGTGGGACGGTCCGGCTTCAATCGCTTTCACCGACGGCGTCAGGATCGGAGCAGTGCTTGACAGAAACGGTCTGCGTCCTTCCCGTTATTATGTCACAAAAGACGACCTTGTTATAATGGCTTCTGAGGTCGGCGTGCTTGATATACCCCCGGAAATGGTTCTCCAAAAGGGAAGACTTCAGCCGGGCAGGATGTTTCTCATAGATACCCAGGAGGGAAGAATAGTTTCCGATGAAGAGATTAAAGAGACAGTTGCCCGCAAACGTCCTTACGCAGAGTGGTTAGAGAAGTATTTGATTGAATTACTTGAGTTGCCAGACCCACCAAAGGTTGGCAAACCAGACCCACAGACGCTCTTAGAACGCCAGCTCGCCTTTGGATATACATTTGAAGACCAACGCATAATAATGGCGGCGATGGCTCAGGATGGCGTTGAAGCAATCGGTTCAATGGGCAACGATACGCCGCTGGCAGTGCTTTCGGACCAGCCGCAATTGCTCTACAACTATTTTAAACAACTCTTCGCTCAGGTCACAAACCCGCCCATAGACAGTATCCGCGAGGAAATCATAACTTCAACGGCGGTAACGCTCGGTTCGGAGAAAAATCTCCTGAATCCGATTCCCGAAAGTTGCCACCAGATTGAGCTTGAACGACCCATTCTCACCAATGAAGAGTTAGCCAAACTCAAATATGTTGCGGAAGGCGAGTTCAAGTCTATTACATTGCCGATATTGTTTAACGCAAATGAAGGCGGTAAAGGACTTGAAAAGGCGATGGATGAATTGTGCCGAGCCGCAAGCAAGGCGATTCAGGAGGGCGTAAACATCATTATCCTTTCAGACCGCGGTATATGCAAAGAAAAAGCGCCCATTCCGGCGTTGCTTGCTGTAGCAGGATTGCATCATCATTTGATAAGAGAAGGCACTCGCACCCGGGTTGGTCTTGTGCTTGAATCCGGAGAACCGCGCGAGGTTCATCATTTCTGCCTTCTTATCGGCTACGGGTGCGGCGCTATCAATCCGTATCTGGCTTTTGAAACAATAGAGGATATGGTCAAGAAAGGGATGCTCAACGGTCTGGATTATAAAACCGCCTGCAAAAATTACGTCAAAGCCGCCGTCAAAGGCATTGTCAAAGTCATTTCAAAAATGGGTATCTCCACGATTCAGAGCTATCAGGGGGCACAGATTTTTGAAGCAATCGGGATCAAAAAGTCCGTAATTAACAAGTATTTTACCGGTACCCCTTCGCGGATTGAAGGCATAGACCTTGATGGTATTGCGCGCGAGGTGCAAATGCGCCACGAAAAAGCCTATCCCAACTCGCCATACAGAGTTCAAGTGTTAGACAGCGGCGGCCAATATCAATGGCGGAGCGACGGGGAGTATCACCTTCAAAATCCAGACGCAATCTATAAACTCCAGATGGCTGTCAGAAAGGGAAGTTATGAACTATTCAAAGAATATTCCTCATTAATAAACCAGCAGTCAAAGAAACTTTGCACATTGCGAAGCCTGTTTAGTTTCAAATTTGCGCCCCAGATCATTCCAATTGAAGAGGTTGAACCGGTTGAATCTATAATGAAAAGGTTTAAGACCGGGGCTATGTCCTATGGCTCAATCTCAAAAGAGGCGCACGAGGCGCTTGCCATAGCGATGAATAGAATTGGGGGTAAAAGCAACACCGGCGAAGGCGGAGAAGACCCCGAGAGATATAAACCGCTCCCGAACGGCGATTCACTCAATAGCGCAATTAAACAGGTTGCATCCGGCCGTTTTGGCGTCACAAGTCTTTACCTCGTCAACGCCAAAGAATTGCAGATTAAGATTGCCCAGGGCGCAAAACCCGGCGAAGGCGGGCAGCTGCCCGGTCACAAGGTTTATCCCTGGATTGCCCGGGTGCGACATTCAACACCCGGCGTTGGATTAATATCTCCACCGCCACACCACGATATCTATTCAATAGAGGACCTCGCCGAGTTGATTCACGATCTGAAAAACGCCAATCCAGACGCAAGAATAAGCGTGAAACTCGTGTCAGAGGTCGGCGTCGGCACTATTGCCGCAGGTGTTGCTAAGGCTCACGCGGACGTTGTGTTGATTAGCGGGCACGACGGCGGCACCGGCGCCTCGCCGTTAACAAGTATTAAACACGCCGGCACACCCTGGGAGCTCGGACTTTCAGAAACTCATCAGACCCTGTTGCTGAATAAATTGCGTTCGCGAATTGTGGTTGAGGTGGACGGACAATTAAGAACCGGTCGCGACGTTGTCATCGGCGCGCTGCTTGGCGCCGAGGAATTCGGATTTGCCACAGCCCCGCTTATCGCATTGGGGTGCATTATGATGCGCGTGTGCCACAAAAACACCTGCCCGGTCGGCGTCGCCACGCAAGACCCGGAATTAAGAAAAAGATTCGCAGGCAAACCAGAGTATGTTGTTAACTTTATGCGGTTTGTCGCTCAGGAAGTAAGAGAGCTGATGGCGCAGCTGGGTTTCAGGCGGTTTGATGAAATGGTCGGCAGGGTTGACCGCCTTGAAATGAAGAAGGCTATAGACCTTTGGAAGGCTCAAGGTCTGGATTACTCAAATATCTTTTATCGCCCGGATGTCCCGCCTGATGTTGGCACATATTGTATGATCCAGCAAGATCACGGTCTTGAAAAGGCGCTTGACAGGCGCGTTCTGCTCAAACTATGCGCCCCTGCTATTGAACGGGGCGAAAAAGTTCGCGCTACCCTCCCGATAAAAAACACAAATCGTGTTGTCGGAACAATGGTTGGCAGCGAAATTACTAAACGCTACGGCGCCGAAGGACTCCCGGAAGACACAATCTGGATTAAGTTCAAAGGCAGCGCCGGCCAGAGTTTTGGCGCGTTTATACCCCGCGGAATGACATTTGTGCTTGAAGGTGACGCCAATGACTACATCGGCAAAGGTCTTTCAGGCGGCAAGATAATTGTCGTTCCACCACCTGGTTCGACATTTGAACCCGAAGAAAACATCATAATCGGCAATGTAGCCTTCTACGGCGCCACAAGCGGCGAAGCCTATATCTATGGTATGGCTGGCGAACGATTCTGCGTCCGCAATTCGGGAATAAACGCGGTTGTGGAGGCAGTCGGCGACCACGGCTGCGAATATATGACAGGCGGCCGCGTTGTCGTGCTCGGAAAGACAGGACGCAACTTTGCAGCCGGGATGACGGGCGGTATCGCCTATGTGCTTGACGAGGATGGCGATTTTAACCTGCGAGTAAACACCCAGACAGTTGAACTTGAAAGACTTGAGGACGAAAAAGAAATTGAAGAGGTTATGAATCTGATAAGACGGCACGCCGAATATACACATAGCAAACGCGCATGGAAGATTCTGGCTTTGTCAGACCAATATATCCCGAAATTCGTTAAGGTTATTCCTAAAGATTACAAACGTATGTTGCAGGCGATTGAAAATGTCACTAAATCCGGAATTACCGGCGAACAGGCGCTTATGGTCGCATTTGAACAAAACGCGCGCGACCTTGCAAGAGTTGGTGGAAATTGATTTAATCAGCGAGGTTTAAAAATGGGTAAACCAACTGGATTTTTAGAATACGAGCGAAAGACCCCGCCAGACAGGCCGCCAAAAGAGAGAATTAAAGACTGGTTGGAGTTTCATCTCTCTTTAAACGATGACGAACTGCGAAAACAGGCGGCGAGGTGTATGGATTGCGGCATCCCATTCTGCCATACTGGCAGAATTCTGGCAGGAGCCGCCTCCGGGTGCCCGATTAATAACCTCATCCCGGAATTTAACGACCTTGTTTATCGGGGGTTGTGGAAAGAAGCATTAGCGCGATTGCACAAGACAAATAACTTCCCGGAGATAACCGGACGCGTTTGCCCGGCACCGTGCGAAGGTTCCTGCACCGTCGGATTGCACCTCCCGCCGGTAACTATAAAACAGATAGAATGCGCCATAATAGACCGCGGCTGGCAGGAAGGATGGGTCATCCCGCAACCACCAAAATTCAGGACAGGCAAACGCGTAGCAATCGTCGGCAGCGGACCGGCTGGACTTTGCGCAGCCGCTCAACTAAACTCCGCCGGACACTACGTTACCGTGTTTGAGCGCGCCGATAGACCGGGCGGACTTCTGATGTACGGCATACCCAATATGAAACTGGACAAAAAAGAGGTGCTGCTGCGCAGAATCAACCTGTTGGTCAAAGAAGGAGTTGAATTCATCACTAACACAGAGGTCGGCAAAAATTATCCGGCAGAAAAATTGTTAACCGATTATGACGCAGCCATCCTTTGCACCGGCGCAACCCAGCCAAGAGACATTGCGGTGGAAGGTCGCAACTTAAACGGAATTTATTTTGCGGTTGATTATCTCTCCTTAAACACCCGCGCTATCCTTGACGGCAAAGGCGACGGCGGCTACATAACCGCCCGAGGAAAAGATGTAATCGTTATCGGCGGCGGCGATACCGGCACAGACTGCGTTGGCACCGCTCTTCGGCAGGGCTGCCGCAGTATAGTTCAACTTGAAATCCTGCCAAAACCGCCTTTGCAAAGACAACCTGACAACCCCTGGCCAGAATGGCCTAAAGTCTTACGGACTGATTACGGTCAGGAAGAGGCTGCCGCCATTTACGGCGATGACCCGCGGATTTATTTAACAACGGTTAAACGTTTCCTCGGTAACTCAAAAGGAAACGTGGAAGCAGTAGAAACCGTTCAGGTCAGGTGGGAGAAAGATTCTGCCGGCAGATGGTTTCCAAAACCTATACCTGGCAGCGAAGTTCAAAGACCAGCCCAACTGGTTTTGCTGGCAATGGGGTTCCTCGGTCCAGAATCCACAATCCTTGAACAACTTGGCGTTGAACGCGACCAGCGCTCAAACATCAGAGCCGAATACGGTAAATTTAAAACAAATATAAAAGGTCTTTTCGCCGCAGGCGACTGCAGACGCGGTCAGAGCCTCGTCGTCTGGGCTTTCAACGAAGGCAGAGCCGTTGCCCGAGAGGTGGATAGATATTTAATGGGTAAAACAAACCTGCCCTGACGGCTCGGTATGTCTATCATCTCATCAAGCCTTGCCTATAAAGTAAATACCTGTTTTAACTTGCCTTATGTTTAGCAAATTAACTAAAACCATTTGAATTTCCAAAAACATCAACAAACCGAATAGATTCAAATTTCTAATCCCCCTCTGACGACTGATGAAATGTATCGTTAATTGGAAAAATTAGCCTTTTAATATTGATGCCCCCAAAAGTATATTGATTAACCAATGCCTGAATCATTAGCATCCCAGGAAAAAAGGCACTTTTGGGTGAAATTAGATTTTTCAAAATTATTTAGTGATTGGCTGAACCGACCCCGAAGGTGTCATACATTGGCAACCACTCTGTTTCTTCTCTGTGAATCTCTGTGTTCTCTGTGGTTTATTTATTTTTTGCCACAGAGGAACGGAGAGGAATCGTATTCAGTCA
>JBAMMJ010000057.1:0-10107 GCA_039793825.1 Verrucomicrobiota bacterium
TCACAAAGCGGTGTTGCGCCTGCTTGCGCAGGCTTAACACCGCACTCCATAGTTTAAATTAATTAATTAGAATCAAATTCTATTAATCTCGCGAATCGGCATTAAGAATTCAGGTTAAGGGTTGCAAAATATTAACTCATTGCGAAGACGATAAAAATTAATAATATTAAAGATTTAAAAAGCCGATTGCTGATGAATAATTTACAAACAAAGCCGCATCTTGTTCAGGGGCTTGGTTTGTTTGACGCCACGATGATTGTTGCCGGCTCAATGATTGGGTCGGGGATATTCATTGTTTCGGCGGATATGGCGCGTCAGGTTGGTTGCGCGGGCTGGCTATTGTCTGTCTGGGCACTCAGTGGGGTTCTTACAATAATAGCGGCGCTGAGTTATGGCGAATTGGCTGCGATGTTCCCGCGCGCAGGCGGTCAATATGTATTTCTGCGCGAGGCATACAATCCGCTCTTTGGTTTTCTTTATGGTTGGGCGCTATTTATGGTTATTCAGACCGGCACAATAGCGGCGGTTGCGTCTGCGTTTGCGAGATTTGTCGGTGTTCTATTTCCAATAGTGTCTGAGCAGCACAAATTCTTTCAGATTGGAAGGTTTTCGCTCTCACCAGCCACAATTGTTGCAATCCTCATCATCTGGCTTTTGACCTATTCAAACTGCAAAGGTTTAAAGACCGGCAAAACGGTTCAGAACATTTTTACATTTACAAAAATAGCCGCGCTTGTTGGGCTCATAATTGCGGGGTTGTTAATCGGGGCAAATAGCAGGGCTATTGAACTAAATTTCAGCAATCTCTGGTCTGCGAGTATAGTTAAAACAACCGCTTCGGGCGAAGCGGTTCAAATTCCGCATAGCTGGATAACTCTGGTAATGGCGGTTGGCGTTTCAATGGTTGGTTCATTATTTTCATCCGACGCCTGGAATAACGTAACCTTTACGGCTGCTGAGGTTCGGTCGCCTTCAAAAAATTTGCCATTGAGTTTATTGGTCGGCGTGGCAATTGTGACCGCATTGTATTTTCTGGCAAACATTGCATATCTTGTAACATTGCCATTAAAAGGTTCTCCTGCAGCTGCGGATGATTTTGGACGCGGCATACAGTTTGCAACAAACGACAGAGTTGCCACCGCTGCCGCGCGAATAATGTTTGGGGAAGCAGGGGGTGCCGTTATGGCTGTTTTTATAATGATCTCTACATTTGGGTGTATGAATGGAATGATACTCGCAGGCGCGCGGGTCTATTACGCTATGGCGCTTGACGGGTTATTCTTTAGAAAGGTTGCGGAATTAAATTCAAACAGCGCTCCGCAAAACGGTTTAATCTTTCAAGCGGTCTGGTCGTCTTTTCTTGTGCTTTCGGGCGCGTACAGCGACTTGCTTGATTATGTAATCTTCGCGGTGCTTATTTTCTACATTGCAACTATTGTCGGATTGTTCATATTGCGAAAAAAACGCCCTGATGTTGAACGCCCCTACAAAACATTGGGTTATCCACTGCTACCGTCGCTTTACATTATAGCCGCCAGTTTAATTTCTATCATCTTGCTCATCTCTCCAAAGACAAGCCACAATACAGTCCCGGGTCTTATAATAGTTTTAACCGGAATCCCTATCTATTATTTGTGGAAAAAATTTTCTAACGTTAAAAAATAAAACGAATTTGTTTCGCGCCGAGGTTTCTTAAATTCTTAAAGCCTGATTGCTGCTGTTAGAGACGCTTTTGACCGCACTATGTTAATTATGATTGCGTGGGTGCTGTGGAAATTATTGGCAATATTTTGTTTCATTATTAATATCCGATTTTTTTTGAAACGGGATCGGTAGGTGTGGGGACTGGTCTGATAACGATCAAGGTTAATACCTTATTGGTTCAAACCGATTTGACAAATAAATAATTTTGAGCGAAATTTCAGCAATTTTATTTACTAATAATTTATATTAGCAATAGTTTATGAAAATCATTAAATATAAATCATTAATCATTTTAATTGCAGGTGTTTTAACGGTTAATCTTTCTGCGCGCGACATCGCTCGGGTTTATGCGGACAATTGCGCCAGCTGTCACGGAGCGAACCTTGAAGGAGGTGCCGGAGAAAGTTTAATAGATGGGAAATGGAAATATGGCTCAAGCGATGAAGACATTGCAAAAATAATCCGCGACGGGAAAGAGGAAGAAGGGATGCCGGCGATGAAGAACGCGCTTAGCGAGCCGGAAATTCGGGCAATGGTAATTTATATCAGAGAGAAAGAGACACAGGCGGCTTTGAAAAATTCTCCTCCGCCAAAACCTGTCCCGGACCAGGTTGTTAAAAGCGAAAAGCATAATTTCAGGATTAAGACAGTGTGCGAGGGGCTTTCGACCCCGTGGGCGATTGCCTTTTTGCCGGATGAAGATAACAAGATGCTTGTGACTGAGCTTGTCGGACGACTGCGAATTGTTGACAAAAACGGAAATATCTCTGCGCCGATTGAAAACACACCTAAAGTTCGCGCCGAAGGGCAGGGCGGTTTGATGGATGTTGCGCTTCACCCGGGTTATAGAACAAACCGCTGGGTTTACCTCTCATATTCAGAACGCGGGACAAATAATCTTGGAAACAATGTCGGGTTGACCGTAATCGTTCGCGGGCATATTAAAGAGGGCAAATGGACAGATGAACAAACCATTTTTAGAGCCTCGCCAGAATTTTACCGTCCCGGCGGAATTCACTTTGGTTCCCGAATCGTGTTTGACAATAATGGACACGTTTTCTTCTCAATTGGTGAACGTGGCACTATGCAGCATGCGCAGGATTTGACGCGACCCAATGGCAAGGTGCACCGCCTTTTTGATGACGGCAGAGTGCCGCCAGACAATCCATTCGTAAATGTCCCGGGCGCAATTCCATCAATCTGGAGTTACGGGCATAGAAATCCGCAAGGTCTTGATTTTAATCCGCTAAGCGGCGAGCTGTGGGAAACAGAACACGGACCGCGCGGCGGAGATGAACTTAATTTAATTGAGAAGGGGAAAAACTACGGCTGGCCTATTATTACTTATGGGATGAATTACGACGGTTCTCCAATCACTCATTTAACGCATAAAGAAGGGCTGGAGCAACCGATATTTTATTGGACGCCATCTATTGCGGTTTGCGGAATAGGTTTTTATAGAGGGGACAAGTTCGCAAGATGGAAAAATAACCTCTTTGTGGCATCCCTTGCGAGAGAGGAGTTATGGAGATTAGAAATTGAGGGACATCGCGTAGCGCATTCGGAAATTGTGTTTAAAGGAATCGGACGTATTCGCTCGGTTGTTACCGGACCGGACGGTTACCTTTATCTTGCGATGAACAAACCCGACAGGATAATAAGGATTGAACCTGCAAATTGAAAATGAGCAACCGTTCAGGCACCTATAGCTTTTTAATAAATGAAATTGCTGGCGCAGAAGGTTGTTCAGCCAGAACAAAATATCTGAAGGGGTGTGCAGATTGTTCTGCCGGGCAAAAGAGTTTTTATTCAGATTTTTCAAAAAACAGAGGATTTACGTTGATTGAACTTCTTGTGGTGATTGGCGTTATTGGTATTCTCGCCGCCATATTACTGCCAGCGCTTGCAAGGTCAAAGAATATGGCATATAGAATCTCCTGTCTTTCTAATTTGCGGCAACAGGCAACCGCGTGGTTGATGTATTTAGATGATAATCAGAACAGGTTTCCGGACAGACGCGATTTGAAACAAACGCTTTCTGGCGGATACAAACCCTGGTCAAGCTGGCCTGCGAGCGACCCGAGAGCAGGATGGGCAGCGGTAGTTTTGCGCTACTATTTGAACCAATCAAATATCTGGAATTGCCCGGCGGTTGAGAGGAAAGGATTGGCGTCGTTTATTCAGACGTCGCAGCTGGCAGATATTGGCAATGGCGGTTCAATATCTGTCACGGTCAGATACTGGATGTGGCGTTTTGACAGATTTGATGAGCCGATACCGCTTGATAATTTCTGGGGACGCTCAATAGAGGAGTGTGTTTCATCGCTTAGACTGGCAAAAAATCCAAATGCCCCTGCTCCTGCTTCAATATCGGAGGTTGAGCTTGCGGTGGATGTTTATTTTCCAGCAACAATTTCAAGTCTGCCTGAAAATGCGCGCGGTAGAACTCCACATACAGGCGGCAGAAACAGGATGATGCTTGATGGGAGCGCTAATTTTTACCGCGACAAAAGGACGCCATCGGATTAATTGCTAAACCCGATTATTTATTTACAAGCTTGATTAAATATTCAGCGACACCGCGACGGATGTCAAAACCGTTAATTGTGTCAAGTTGGAGAACGCTGGCAATATAAAGTAACTTTCCGCCATTGGGAAATTCAATCAAACCGGCTGCGTCGCCATAATCTTTGCCCGATTCGCCTACGACAGTTGCTATTGGTGTATATTTTGCTTCTTTTGGGATGCGGTTTCTGAGTATGGCTCTGAGCCTTCCATCGCCCTGCGGATATGAAAATTCAGAATTACTTAATTTTAGGATGTTTTGTTGCGGATTAATTTTAATAGTCAATTTTTCCGATGGAATTCCTTCTACAGCCATAGAGAGGGGAAGTCCCAACTTTTCTGTGAGCGCCTCGCCGCGTCTGTCGCCGCCACCTGTAGCGTAGAACATTGGCCAGGGACCGGAAGCGAGAAATACGATCGTCCCGCCTCCTTTTAGAAAATTCTCAACAGCAATTGCGCCATCGGCAATAGTATTTACCGTATGCACATAATCCTCGCTATCAAGATAGATAGCCACAGCAACCTTCTGCGGGTTGAATACCGAACTATCTACCAATCTCTGATTGTTTAAAACCAGAGATTTTTCAATTAATCCGATCCTTTGCAAAAATGTGTGAGCCACTCCGCCCGGGCTTGGTGGGAGGATTGCAATCTTGTTTTCAGGCAAGGATTTAATTTTCTGGCGCAATTCATTCAATGTCAATTCTTGCGATTTTTGAATTCTCCATTCATTGGCGTATTTGGTCAGTGTCAGATTAATAAGATTAAAATTCTCCGCGGGCATATCAGAGATGGTTTGGGCGGTCATAGCCCAGACCATTCTGGTGCCCGGGGCGATAGATTGAATTGATTTTCCTTTTTTAACAGCGATCCGACCGATTAACAATCGCGCTTTGAAAAGGGGCGGGTGCGCCTTCCAGGCGAGCGCCTCGCTTGCGGTATCCACTGGTTCTTTTGTTCCATCGGAATAAATCAGGGCTGGACCCTCCCCATCACCATCGCTGTATAAGAGGTAAACAAAGTCAACTGCCTTAAGCGTCTGGGATAATTTGCTCAGGCGTGTCAACACGCACCGTTCATTAGAATATTCAATATTAAACGGCACTCCGCAGACCCAGATTCGCCCGCGCGGCATACCTGCCCATCCTTCTGGACTTTCCCAGCTAAAATCAGGGGCGCTGTCGTATGGGATTGGGACAAGGTTGAAACCATCTACGGTTTCAATAACCTTTCTGGAAGCCGCCTTTTGGTCGGAGGCGAAGGCGAGCGGTGGAGTTGAAGGCAGGACAGGGGCGTTTTCGTCCACATCGCCAACAATGATTCTATCGCCATTCCTTATATTTTTCACATATAAAGACCACAATGCCTGAGGCGGTCTTGTGAAATCGGAGCCTGGATTTAATGCGATCTTTTTGCCATTACGGAAAATTGAGACTGATTTTTGACTTATGTCCGAATAAGGCGAGGTTAATGAAACGTCAAAGACGTCGCGTTCGGAGTGAACTGTGAATGCGAAATTTCCCTCTGGTTTATATTTGTATTGAGAAATATTGGCCTGTTGTTTACCCTTTTTAATAGCCAGTGCCGCTTTTTCTCCTGCCAGTATTCTTATAAAAGAATTACCGACGGGTTCGGTCATAACCAGAGGCGCGGCAAATCCATACTGGGCGCGTTTGCCGACGCCGTAAACGTTGCCGGCATAAAGCCCGTAACCTTCTGTCATATCCCGCGCCTGATATTCCAGAAGGCTGTTTTTAATAACATCCTGATAAAGTTGATGCCATCTATCAAGCGAGCCCTGCAGCGCCCACATCAGGATAGGGTCGCCTGTGTGAACCGCCGTTTGGGCGAGGGTATCCAGATTCCAGAAGACCTCGTTTGCGGAGGCTGCCCCTGTCCAATCTCTACCGCTGTTTCCTTCCCAAAGAAATGAAGAATCAAGGTTGTCAAACCTATTGTTATCCGAAAACCAGATTATCATATACCTGTAGGTAAATGCGCGAGCAAGTTCCAGAGCCAGGGCTGCCCGATTGCGGTGCTCATTATCGGGGCTATCTTTAAATGTTTTGTAATATTCAAGACAGAACGAGGCGCTTAATGTGCCCCCAATCGCGAATGGGGAAGAGGGGACATCGGCAAATTCGTTTCGCGTCCATTGTATATATTTTGCCCAGTTCAACACTCCGTCAACCACCGGCAGATATTCTTTCATCCCGGCGTCTCTGTATAAACCGAGAAACACCCTTGCAGCCGCAAAGCCATGTGCGTTGTGCAATGTCGTTACAGGTTTTCCGCCCCATTGTTCTGTCCATTCGCCTTCAAGCGGTCTTTCCCAAAAAACACAATCTTCTCCATTTACCTGAAATTTCTTTGCGTATTTCATCAACTCAGCTGCGGTGTTTTTGAGATCTGCAATTCGCTGGGAATCATTTTGTTTTGCGGCAGCCGCTGTTGGGCTTTCATTATGCCAGGTCCAGCCGCCAATCAGCCGTGTTCCTTGAACCTGAAACGGCGGCTCAACACCGGCAATCAAACCGCCGCGCGGCGGACCTTGGAAATCTTTTAATCGTATTCCGCCGGGTATCCAGCTCACATCTGGCACAGCCGGCACGCGCGGCAACCTGTCTTTTGTCTTATCCCAGACAAATGACAACACAAAGCGGTTGGGGTCGTCGGTTGAAGGTAGGTTCAAATTCCACAACAATCTGCATTTTGAATTTAATCGGGACCCTTGTTCCGGAAGGACAAGTTGCTGATATCCATATCCGCCATAAGGATAAACAAGAGCCACAAACTGTTGTGAATCTAAGTTTGGGCTATTGTCGCCAATCCAGCGGTATCCGGTTGCGATGTCGCGTTCGGAATTATCTCCAGCGCGCGTGGTCTGAAACTCATAGCCGACATAATGTCCTTTTCTTGCAGACCACAGACCAATAACCGGGATTGGATGGGCGCCCAGCGGGACGATATAACTCCAGTTGCGATTGTAATGATAGGCTGAAATCTCAGGCGAACCAGCGTGCTTATCAAGCAACAATGGGAACGGGTCAACAAGCGGTGTGGCGTTCAACCAGCCGCAGGTGTGCCACGTTTCTGCCTCCCTCAAATATAATGCAAGAAAATGAAATGGCTCTTTGCCGACCGTCGCCTGCCATTTTGAATTATCAAACTGGCTTATCGTTATGTTGAACTCTATTTCCGGATAAGGGTCGTTGCGAATAAGCCGGACGCGGATAAAATCCTCTTTTCCAAAAACAACACCAGAGCCGCTGCGGGCTTGAAAACCCGAGAATTCAATCGTGTCTGCGCTTTTGGTTATGGAGCATTTGGAGGCTAACAAGGCAATTGGCTCTGAACTGAACCTTATAGTTGCCGCATTCGTTGTTCCTTTCAGGACATCAAAACCAGAAAATAAACTTCCCTTCTTTACAGCGCGGACTGTCACCAGAGCATTATTTATCTCCTGCGAATGTGCGCAAAACGGGAAAATAACAAACGCATTAAAAATAAAAATATTGATAACATTCGCCAGATTACCGTTCAATTTTAATATGTTCATACAATTGTTAGATTGAACAAGGCCGATATTTTATTCAATCCATAAATTCCCGTTTCTTGTCTGAATTTTGAACCGAGCAAGGAAGTATAGCTTCTGTAGTGAAATGGAATTTATCAAAGGTGTTTAAAGGTGATATGCTGCTTGTAGCAAAACAACAACGGTTGAGAGTATTATTCTTGTGTCTGGGGCGGCTTTGCTAATCTTAATAATTCGGGCTTAATAAGGATGTTTTAAAAATTGGTAAACCAAAAAGTCCCTTCTCAGAACATAATGGTAGAGGATTAAAAAATGATTATAAAGCGACTCTGTGTAAAAAATATCAATGGTTACTTAATTCTTGAAGTGTAGAGGTTCATTTTTTATTGAGCCATTCTTTTAATCTATGGAAATCTTGAGAATCTTTTAACGAATTAATAAGATCAATAAAATTTTTCATTTTGTCATAACGCGGTATTTTATGTAATTCGTTTGAGCTATTGGGAAAACCAAAAGATGAAGGGTCTATATTTGCAGATTTAGCTGTTTTATACAACCACTCTTCCAGCCTTGGTTTTAAGATGATTAATTTCTTATTATTATCATTTTTATGTTCGTAAAGAATCATATCTGGGGTTTTGTCGGCAACTTTAAAATGTTTTAATGCAGGAATTGGCGTTGAATGTGGGTCTTCGTCAATTATTCCAAACGCTATCGGGCTGTTAGTTTTCAGTAAACTATTTATCACATTCCCTTTTCCTTGAGAATGAGTGACTGAATCGGCTTTGTTACCGATAAATTTTATTAGCTCAGCATCGGGATAACATTCAACAAAGACTTTCATTTTTCTCCCACAATATCATCAATCATAAAAAATGGGTCACCCTCAAACATCCGTTCCAGGTCTTTATCAAATAAGGGCTTAATTTTGGTCTGGCCATCCTTGTAATACACAGCGAAAATTGCGAGATGTTCTTTTTTAGTCTTTTCAAGAATCGCCTGCAGAAAATACGGGTTATGTGTTGTAATAAAGTACTGGTTTTTTTCGTTCAGGGCAATTAACTCGCTCAAGAATTTTACATAATACGGAAATGCGTTTGATTCAGGTTCTTCAAAAATAAGGGTGGCGTTTTCATTGGATTCAATCGCCGCATAATAAAACAATATTCTCTGGAGAGTGTCGGAAACCTGCGAGTATGGTAATGATACGAATTCATCTGCTTTTTCCTTCAGCAACTCAAATTTAAATTCGTGCAATTTATAAATAAGCCTAAATCCAAATTGTTTAAAGAGTTGAGTAGCAAATTCCCGAATATTTTTTGATCCATAAACCACATTGAATAAATTACTTCCGCTGGGGACATTTAGAGGGCTGGGAGTGGTATCTTTATATTCTGCTAATTGTTTGAAGCGATAGAATTTGATGGGTTCAAATTCCTTTATAACAAAGCCACTTGAGATGTTCCCATTATTATAAATAATACCAGTAATTTCATTTTGCACTCCACCGTGTCTGTTGACAGTGATATTGAAACTGCCGCCTTTAAAAATTATTTTAGTAATAAGCGCATTATCAACCTGAATTTCAATAGGTTCATCAACCAGTCCGTCGTAAAAAAGGTATTGTGTCAGGTCAAAACGGATGAAATCTTTGATATTAGTGGCAATATGTCCGCAGAAGGAGAGAAGTCCGAGCGCTTCAAGGATGTTTGATTTACCGCTATTAGGATGTCCGATAAAAAGATTTACCCGCTTGCAAACAAGTTCAATTTCTTTGATTGATTTAAACCGTTTGATTTTTAGATTATGAATCATAATGCATTTTACTATTATTAGCGGATAATTTCAGATATCAAACCAAAAATTATTTATAGAGTGATTGGGGGAACTGGAGAGAATGCGTTGATGTAAGAAATTAGATTCGTAAAAGAGAATTAAATATAGATTTTTTTGTGGCGAGGGCAGTAATGTTAGACATAGAACTTTGATCTGTTTAGTCAAGTAGACGGAGACAAATTAAATGAATTATACAAGGCAATTATAAAACGTAAAAGCCACCTCACAACTGGAACATTAGCCAGAAATATTTCAATTGAAAAACATATATCTAAGGACTGGTGAGACAGGATTTATTTGGCAATGGGGTTCTGTATTATTTTAGTTCGCGAAGGCTGAATTAACTTTTTGAAGCGGGGATATATGGAGTGCGGCGGCTGTGACGCCGCTTTGGAGTGCTGTGATAAGGCTATACGGGGTAGCCGCATCACAGCTTTGTGACATCAGATGTCAGATAATCAAAGGAA
>JBAMMJ010000058.1:0-5802 GCA_039793825.1 Verrucomicrobiota bacterium
AGGTTGTATTTTGACCGATTATGGAATCAATCATTGAGTTCAATGTTAATGATTTGGGAAATTAATATCATTTCAACATTCTCCTTGCCGCTGCGATATCTTTTTTAATCTGGTTTTTTAACTCTTGCAATGAATTGAATTTGATTTCGTCCCGAAGTTTTTTAATAAATATAGTTTCAATATCTTCTCCGTAGACCTCTTTATCAAAATCAAGTATGTGGAGTTCAAATCTTAATTGTGGGATAGGTAGGTTAAGCGTTGGACGCTCGCCGATATTCAGGACTGCACTGTAAATGTTTTCTTTAATAACGACCCGCGCAAGGTAAACGCCGCGCGGGGGTAAGACAAGACCGCTCACATCAATGTTTGCGGTGGGGAATCCGAGTGTTCTGCCAATACCGTCGCCTTTTATCACTTTTCCCGCAATGCTATATTCTCTACCGAGCATTTGAGAAGCGAGTTCAATTTCGCCTTTTGAGATTGCCTCCCGAATTCTTGTGCTGCTGATGGTTTTGCCGTCAAGGGAGACCGGGCTTAAGCCATAAACCTTAAACCCGAGTATTTTGCCCATATTTTCCAGAAGGGCAACATTTCCTACGCGATTATGTCCGAAGAGAAAATTTTTGCCGACGGATATGCTTTTGATGTTTCCAAGCTCATAACTCAATATTTTTACAAAACAGTTAGCTTCAAGTTTGCTGAAATTGACGTCAAAAGGGATCAGGATGGTGTTCTGGACGCCGCAGGATTCAAGGACTTTGAGTTTCTGTTTTAGCGGATAGATCAATAGAGGCGGTTTAGAATGCGGGATGACGGTTTTAGGGTGGCGGTCAAAAGTCACTACCAAAGGCGTGGCACGGTGCGCTTTTGAGTCGGCAATCATTTTTTTTATCACCTGCTGGTGTCCAAGATGAACGCCGTCAAAAACACCAATCGCGACACAGACATTCTGACAATTTGATCGCTTTAGATAATCGCGGACGCAACCGTTAAAATTCTGGGTTGGAACAAGTTCTTCATTGCAGACATTGATTGGGTGAACAGCAGACGGTGCGTTTGCTGGAGGGAATATTTCCGAATCGCACAATGATTTGTGAGCAGTGAAACCGCCATCTGGAATGAGGACATTCATTTTGCCTCTAAAGAATTACGGTTATTTTGTATATAAAATCTTTGCAAGTTCATAAAGATTTATAATTTTTGATTTCAACGTTTCGGCGTCCATTTTAATCAATTCTTCCATCTGTATGGCATCTTTAACATTGAATTTTCCCGAGACTGTTCGCCGCAGGTGCTTTAAATAAGCTCCGCAACCGAGTTCCTTGCCAAAGTCGTGAACAAGGCTTCTTACGTAAGTTCCTTTTGAACAGGCGACTCTAAACCATGCCATTGGTACAACGTAATCTTCAAATGTGAAATCGTAGATATGAACAGGGCGTGGTTCGCGGTCAATGTCAATACCTTTTCTTGCCAATTTGTAGAGCGGAACACCATCTTTTTTCACAGCCGAGACCATTGGCGGTTTTTGCAATATGTCGCCGGTGAATTTCTTAGCCAGTTCATTTAATTTTTCAACCGTTATTTGCGGCACTGGATTGGTTGCCAGGATTTTACCGTCGGCGTCGTAGGAATCGGTTTCCGTTCCGAGCACCATCGCGCCTTCGTAAACCTTATCGGTTGAAGTAAACTGGTCGGAGAGTTTAGTAGCTTTGCCGATAACAATCACGAGCAAACCGGTGGCATTGGGGTCCAGGGTTCCGCAATGGCCAACTCTTTTTACTCCAAGGATTGCGCGCACAGTGTCCACCACATCGTGAGATGTCGGACCTGCCGGTTTGTCCACCAATAATATCCCGTCGTATGGCGAAATTTCAAAAGACTGACTCATTATTGTTTTGATAGATGTTAAAGATAAATTTTAAAGTCTAAAAGTGCGAGTTTAAGGCGGATTTAATGGCTGCAAGGACGCGACGTTGCACAGAGATCGGGGTGCCGCGGATTCTTGCTCCAGCGGCTGCAGCGTGTCCGCCGCCACCAAATTGGCTTGCGATTTCACTTACGTTTATCAAACTACTTTTTGAGCGTAGACTGATTCTGATAAGGTCCGGTTCTTCTTCCTCAAAAACGCAGGCGACCACCACCGGTTCTATTGCGCGGATATGGTCTATAAGGCCTTCGGTATCGCTGCAATTTGCGCCGGCGCGTTGAAAATCCTCCTTTCGGAGCCAGAAATAGGCAATTTTATTGTCGTAAGTAAGTCTAAAATTGTTATAGATATGGCGAAGCAGGCGAACGCGCGAAAGTGGGAACGAGGAGTAAACCCTATCGCTTATTTTAGCCAGATTTGCCCCTTTACTTACCAGTTCGCCGGCAATGTGATAAGTTAAGGGTTTGGTAGTCGGATACTGAAAAGAGCCTGTGTCTGTTGAAATTGCGGTAAACAGACAATCCGCTATCGGGGGAGTGATGGCGAATCGTCCGGCTTTAAGGATTCTATAGATTAATTCCCCTGTGGAGGAGGCGCGCCCGTTAACCCAGTTAATGTCGCCGAATCTGTCGTTACTTTCGTGGTGGTCTATATTGATTAGAAGTTTTCTATTTCCGATACAGTTAAGTCCTTCGCCGAATCTGCTTGCGTTTGCAGAGTCAACACAGATAACGCAATCAAATTCGTGTCCGGGCTCTGGTTTTGTTATCAAGCCTTTTTCGTCAAGGAATTTATATTTATACGGTATTTCATCTGCGTTCCAGACGACGACTTTTTTATCAATATTTAAAAGTGCGTAAGCGACTGCAAGTTGACACCCGATACAATCGCCATCGGGTCTTATATGTCCGATGACGCAAAAAGTATTGTGGGTTTTAAGAGCCTCAACTATCCGTTCAACTACCTTCGGATAAGACTTCATTGGTTGGATGAAGAAGTATTATTTTTTTCAAGTTCCTCAATTATTGAAAGCACTTTATTTCCGCGTTCTATTGAATTGTCCAGCAGGAACTGAAGTTTTGGGTTGTTTTTCATTATGACTGTTTTGGCGATATGTTGCTGGATGATATTTTTGTTTTGTTGCAGGTATTCAAAACTCTTTTTTTTCTTTTCCTCATTTCCCAGAACGCTCACATAAACTTTAGCCTGCTGGAAATCGCGGGAAACTTCAACATCGTAAACCGATATCATACCTGCTTGTTCAATTGGGAGATAGCGTTGAATTGCCTCTCCAACCTCGCGTTTTATTAGTTCGCGCACACGTTCCAATCGGTATGTCATAGTTGCCTCCATTTCGGTTTATGGTCTGTTAATCTTGATTATGTTTATATGCTTTGCAGTTTCTTTTCCAGGTTGTAGCATTGGATGACATCACCTTCTTTGAAGTCGTTGAAGCCGTCTATTCTTATGCCGCATTCCATCCCGACGCGAACCTCATTGACTTCGTCCTGGAAGTGGCGCAACGACCCGATAATGCCGTCGTATATCAAATTCTTTCCACGTAAGACTTTTGCCTTTGCGCCGCGGGTTATAGTTCCATCTGTCACCATACAGCCGGCAACTTTTCCGCCTTTTGACAATTCAAACACCTTCTTGACGCTTGCTTCGCCGATCACAACCTCGGTTATAATTGGCTCAAGCAAGCCAGCCATTGCTTTCTTTACCTCGTCAATCAATTCATAGATGATTGAATAAAGTTTGATCTGGACCCCCTCTTTCTTGGCAATATCGGAAACACCGTGTTCAAGACGGGTGTGGAATCCGATAATGACGCCTTTTGCCGCAGAGGCAAGCATAACATCGCTTTCGGATATTGCTCCGACGCCGCTATGAATGATTTCAAGCGAGACCTTATCGGATTTAATATCTTTTAACGCGGCAGAGATTGCTTCAACCGAGCCCTGAGTATCGGCTTTGAGGACAACCTTTAAAACCTTGTTTTTGCTTGCTTCAATAGATTCAAGCAACGATTCAAGCGTAATCTTCTTTGCAGCGACGATCTGTCCCTGTTGTTTAAGTTCTTCAATTCGTTTTTCGGCAATCTCGCGGGCGGTATCAATATCTTTCACCGCTTCAAATTCACTACCGGGTTCTGGCGCGCCGTTTAGCCCGAGCACTTTTACCGCATAGGAGGGTTTAGCCTCTTTTAGTCGTTCATTTCTGTCATTAATCAGGGCGCGCACCTTGCCGTAAAATTGCCCTGAGACGATAAAGTCTCCAACTTTTAATGTGCCACGGCGCACGAGAAGCGTTGCGGTGGGTCCACCGGGTTCAAGTCCAGACTCAATCACATTGCCCCAGGCCGGACAATCCGGATTTGCCCGCAGGTTCAATTCATCCGCTTTGAGCAGGATGAACTCCAGAAGTTGGTCAACGCCCTGTTTTTTCAAAGCCGAAATATCAACAAAAACGGTATCGCCTCCCCATTCTTCGGGGGTTAAACCCTGTTTTGATAACTGGTCTCTCACTCTGGAGGGATTTGCGTTCGGATGGTCGCATTTATTGACGGCTACGATAATCGGCACTTTTGCCTCTTTGGCATGGTTGAGCGCTTCAATTGTTTGCGGCATAACGCCGTCGTCGGCGGCAACCACAAGGATTACAATATCGGTCACATTTGCGCCGCGGGCGCGCATCGCGCTAAAAGCCGCGTGTCCTGGGGTGTCAATAAATGTTATTTCTTGCAACTTCTTTTTGTCATAAGGGTGCGGGAAAGAAATTGTGTAAGCCCCGATATGCTGGGTTATTCCGCCAGCCTCAGTTGCAACCACATTTGACTTTCTAATTGCGTCAAGGAGTGTCGTTTTGCCGTGATCAACGTGTCCCATTATCGTTACAACAGGCGGACGCGGCTTTAATTTGGATTCGTCATCAGTTTCTTTTGGCTTTATTTGGTCTGGCTTCTGTGGTTGCGGTCTTGTTCCCCGTTTTTCAATTACAAGTTTAATGCCAAAGGTTGCGGCAACCTCTTCAGAAATTTTTTCGTCAATAATATCATTTACCTTTGCCATCACCCGTCTTTTGAGCAATTCGGCAATTACCTGGAACGGTTTTTTATTCAGAGCTTGAGCGAGGTCTCTGACGAGTATTGGCGGTTTTATCATTACCTGTGGGGCGTTTGGAGGCAACACAGGCGTCTTAGGTATTGTAGGGGTCGGTTTGCTTTTATCTTTAATTTTTACCGCTTGAGACTGATTTTGCGGATGCAACGGTTTGGTCAGGTCTTTTTTTGGAGGCTGTTGAACAAGTGTCTGTGTCTTGCCATGTTGTTGTGGATGTGGTTTTTGCTGCAGTTGCGGTTTGCCACCCTGCTGTTTGACGTATTCTCCCTTTGTTTGTATCAGTTGTTGTGGCTTCTTTTGTTGTTGCTGGATCGGTTTCTGGTTTTTTTGTTTTTCTTTTGGTTTATTAAATTTGCTTAAATCTATTGAACCGACTTTTTCGCCTATACTAGGTTTTGGTGGTTCACTGCTGGTTGTTTGTGAGGAAATGGCATTTGCCGTTGCGCTTTCAGGAGACTTTACCGGCGTTGATTCCTCAGTCTTTGTAAGTTCCGTTTGGAGAGCAGTATCCGAAGCAGGCTGTTTTTGCTGTTCTAAAACAGTCTCAGTCCCTGTATCTGCCTTGACTGACTGATCTTCAACAATTTCAGCAGTGGCGGTAGCTCCTGAAGTGGGACTAATAGCAGGTTCCTTCAAAGGTTGTTCCTTATCCTGAGTTGTTACCGGTGTAATGTTTAAAACATTATGTGAATCCCCTTTACCGGCAACATCCGCAAAAGTAGGCTGAGTTTCACCTACAAGCCCGGGCGTTAA
>JBAMMJ010000058.1:5812-10106 GCA_039793825.1 Verrucomicrobiota bacterium
GTCTTCTTTCTTTACCAAATCTATTTCTGAAATATTTTCTATGGTAGAATTTGAAATAGTTTCTGTGGTAGACTCTTGTTGTGTTGCTTCTATAACTTTGGGACCTTCTACCACATCGGTTTTTGTGGTAGGTTGCTCGGTAATAACATCCCCGGTATTCTTGATATCATTGGTTATTGTGACAGCAATCGCTTTATCGTCGGTTTGGTTTTGTTTTTGTTGCTCGGTTATCCCAACGCCTAACTGGGGAGGTTCTTCAACTGCGGTGGTGTTTGGAGATTCAATTGTGCCGACCGAAGTGCCTGAATTATCAAGCGAATCACCATTAATAGTCTTGATAGGAGTTCCCGAGTTAGGTGTTGGTTGGTCACCAGTTATTGGTGATGATGTCGCTGTTATTCCTTTAATTTTTTCTAAGTAATCTTCTAAATAATTTGCGGTAATCTTATCAAGAGAGCTTGAAGGTGTAAGGTTCTTATTAGCTAAATATTGTTTTAATTCGTCATTAGATTTAGCTAAATCAATCACTTCTTTGGCTGTTATGCTATACTTTTTTGCTATGTCGTAAATTCTAATTGGCATACTATATTGTGCTTATTTTTACCAACCCAGCTTTTATTTTAACTATTTTATCTTAAAGCTCCGATATTACAAATCAAATTAAGTTAAAGTGATTTTTCGTTTTTCTGCCTCCTGCCGCGCTGCGGCAAGGATTTCAGCGGCTTTATCGCCGACGCTGTCAATGGATGCGAGGTCGTCAACTTCCATACCGAGCAAGCTTTCCAGATTTGTCACGCCATTTTCAACGAGCGTTTTCGCCAATTCGGTTGTTATGCCCGGAAGGCTTGATAATTCCTTAATTGCCTCAGCCATTTTTTCTTCAAAATCCACGTGGATTTCAGGTTCGGCTTCGGCGATTATAGCGACGTCATAACCACAAAGACGTGAGATGAGCCTTGCGTTTTGGCCGTGTTTGCCAAAGGCAATCTGGTACTGGTCGCGCGAAACAACAACCAGCGCTTTTCTTTGATTTTTATCAACTTCAACGGATTTTACTTTTGCTGGCAGTATTGCGTTTGCGATGAATTTTTCAATATTGCTATCCCAGTGGACGATATCAACCTTTTCGTTTCCGAGTTCTTTGACGACATTTTTTACCCTGTCGCCGCGTAGTCCGACGCAAGCGCCAACCGGGTCAACCCGCGGATTATTTGAATAGACAGCAACCTTTGTCCGCCGTCCGGGGTCGCGCGCAATTGCCTTAATTTCAATAATTCCTTCTTTAATCTCCGAGACCTCAAGCCCGAATAGAGCCTTAACAAACTCAGGGTCTGCGCGGGAGATTATAAGTCTTGGACCGCTTTGTCTGTTTTCAATACTTTTTAAAAGACCGCGAATATTATCGTTAACAGAAAAATTTTCCGAACGCACCCTTTCGTTTTGCGGCATTACACCTTCGCAATCGCCAAAATCTATGAGCACATCCCATTGCTCAAATCCAATAACCTTGCCGCTTACTATTCCGCCGATGAGATGGCGGTATTGTTCAATTATTTTTTCCTTTTCAGCCTGTCTTAACGCGCGCTTAAAAGCTTCTGTTGCAATAGTTGAGGCAATCCGTCCGAGGTCTTTGGGTGTAACCTCTATTCGGATTTCATCAGAAAGCTTCACATCTTTATTATATCTTCGCGCCTCTTCAAGCGATATTTCATCGTGAGCGTTTTGAACTCTGTTCACAACGACCAATGTGGCAAATAGTTTAATCTCTTTTTCTTGTTCATTTATAATCACTTCAAGTTTGCGTCCGCGCTGGACAGCCTTCTTGCCGGCGGCAAGAAACGCCTTTTTTAACGCTTCAATCAACGTTGGACATGGGATTTTCTTTTCTTTCTCCCAGTAGTCCAGCATATCAAATATCTCTGTCTTCATACCGGCACAATCACTCGTTAAGTTTTGAGAACAAAAAAGTCGGTAAACTTACCGACTTCAACATCCATCGCGCCTTATATGGCGCCTGGCTAATTTTCTTAAATTATTTTAATCTAAAATTGTTAATCCGTCAAATTTAATTTTAAATATTTGCCTCCGAAAGCGTTAAAGTTGAAACAATAAAGCCGTATTCAATTAAAAAAGCCGTCAAAATTATCTTGTTTGTATATATTGCTGCAATGAAGGGAACCTGCGGAGCGCAAAGTTCAATGTGTTTGTGGATTGCACCTGCTTTAGATATTTTACGGCTCTGCTGGTCTGTCCGGATTGTTCGTATATTGATGCCAGTTGAATTCGGGTAAAGTCCGCTCTTGGAGAGTCAGGCGCCGCGGCTAACAGTAGTTCATAACACCTTATGACGTTCTGGGTTTCTTCGTTCATTTGAAAGATATTAGCCGATTCATTTATCAAACCTTCAATGGTAAAATTGTTTCTCCTGCCTCCTCTGCCGCCGGAACTTGCAAGGTCTATATTAGGCAATACATATCCTTCGTAAATCCGCGCCGCAAGCCAGTAATTTTGGGCGTAATCTATGGCGTCTCTGGCAGCCTGGCGAGCCATCCTCAATGCCGCCCGCAGTATATCCGGATTCTCACTTTCAAATAATCGGTCTGCCACCCATAATTCCTGCCCAATATACTCATACATCTTGTTATAGGTTGTGGCTTCATCAAACTTTTGACGAAGAGTTTGTATAAATTCAGCCTGTGCCGCAGCAAGTTCCCTATTTTCTATATAATCAACCGGCTGAAACAACTCCTTGAACATCAATTGAAAATCTATTAAATCGGACAATATCGGCTTAATCTGCTCCTCTTTTTCAGCAAGAAGTTTTGCGTTTTTCTCAATTTCAGCCTGCAGCTCCGCTATCCGGTGTTTAAGTTCTTCGGTATCTTTTGGCAGTGTTGGTGGTTGCGCCCCTTCAACAAGGTACCTCAAAAGATTAGTATCTTCAGCCTTCCCCTCTATGCGCGCGGTGGCAATCTGAATCAGTATCTTGTTGGTGTTTATTGATTCCTCTAACTTCAAAGCCGCCGATTTCAATTCAATGTATTCATCTCTAAGGGTTTGAAAATCTTTTTTGGTCAATTTGCCTTTATACGATTTCTCATCAGGCAGATTCTTTTTCACAGGCTTTTTTTCCATCTCAGATTTTGGTGGAAATTTGAAATTATTAACTGCAAAATCACTTTTGCCGCTGTTTTTCTTTAAAAATTGTTTTATCTCCAGCTTGACTAACCAGGACGGCTTGGGACCTGAGAAATACCAGATAATTCCCCCCACTATAATGGCAAAAAGAATGATACCGATTACCAGGTTCTGGCTTATACTGACCTTTTTTATGTTGCTGTTTTGATTCATAACCAAAAATCTGTGCCTTTTTCCTGACAGCCGCGCTCTATTAAAAAGCCTGACTATTTAATTAATTGCTATAAAAATCAGACGAATGGAAAGAAATAAAAGTTACATCGGATGATTTAAAATAGTCTTATTGTGAAAATTAGCGGATTTCACGCAGGTGCGGGAAAACATTGTTTTTAATTTCACCAGAAGGATAAAGTATAAGTTAGTTGATTGAACTGAAATGAGTAACTCACCGCGCCGCTCTGGCGTCGGGGTCTATGGTTAACGATGAAAGCGGGTTTTTCCATACCTTGCAAATTGGTTCAGCAGAACGTTCGCCTTTTAGCCCTGAATCTGTTGAATACATATATCCGCTTCCGTCGCTTAACTTGTATTCATAAAGCGGCACTGATATTGAATTAAGCGCTGAAATAGCTTCCTTTACATTATCCTGCAAATTTTCTATCTTTAATCCTGCTTGCGGTATAGCGCGGAACAAAGGCTTAAATTCTTTCGGGTCTTTTACCGCTGATCTGGAGAGTAATCTGAAAGGATGCGATATTATATAACCGAATTCTTCAAGGACGGGTAATTTTTGATTGAGAGGCAAAGCATAGAAGGGGATATTGATAACTATATCGTTAAAGTTTAATTCTTTCAGGCTATTTCCCACCGCATAGAGCGTTTTTTTGTCATTTTTATACTTTATCTCATAAACCGGAATTGGCAGGGCGAGGCGAGGGTCGGCGAGGTTGAGTCTATACATAATCTGATTGTATTCAAACATTGGAGTCTGGTTTTTGGCTGAAGAAAACGCAGCGGTGTAGGTGCCTTCAAAATATATTATTGCGCCATTATCTTCATCAAAGAACGGATGATGAACAGGGTTATAAAAGTTATAATTATCGTGGGTTAAGATTTTGCGGGCATAGGTCCATTGACCTGTGGGTGAATCTGCTTC
>JBAMMJ010000059.1:0-10031 GCA_039793825.1 Verrucomicrobiota bacterium
GAGGTTGTATTTTGACCGATTATGGAATCAACCGTTGAGTTCAATGTTAATGATTCAGGTATTTTCCCGAATCCAACACGAACGAAGAAAAAATACATTTTTGGATTGCAGTGGTAAGGCTAAAAAAGTAACCACAACGTAGAGGGCTTTTCCATCAATGTTAACGATTCAGGGTAACCAACAGTTCATAGTCCCTGCGGTTGAGCAGGCGTTACTATGCGATAAAATCCCGGCTTATTATTATCAATTATATTTGTGATTGTGACCGAGTTAACGTTTGTCTTTGCTACCCAATCAAAAATGCTTGTCCAGGGTTTGGTGAACAACGAGTCAGTGTATTGAACGCTGTATGTTCTATTAGAAACCGCTATGAATTGAATCATAATGTAATTGTTGGTAACAATTGAATTTACCTTTAAAAAACTTGATGGATCAAGAGGATTCGTGCCTGCAATATATTCGGCTAAATTGTTCATACCATCGCCATCAGAATCAATCGTGGCATCGTCAATTGAATTCGTATTAAAACCATAACCAAGCTCCCACACATCCGGCATCCCGTCTCCGTCGCTATCATTCAATACCGTTATCGTTGCCTGGCTGCTTGCCAGACCAGCAGTTCTTGATGGATTTGACACAATTACCTGATAATTCGCGTTTGTTTGAACATTTGTAATTGTAAAGAACGATTTATAACTCATCAGGGTATTCGTTGCCAGATAAGTTGAACCGCGTCTCCATCTATAAGTTATTGGCAAGGTTGCTGTGTTGGTTATCTCAATGCTCAATGTCACGTTTCCACCTTTCGGAACTGTTGTTGAAAGCGGTTGTTGAATAATGGTCGGATCAATTAAAATCACAAGTTGAGCCGCATCGCTTTCAACTGAACCCGCATCATCCGTCACAACCACCGAATAAGAACCGCCATCCTTTAATTGCACATTTGACAACGTAAGCGTGTCTGATGTTGCGCCGGGAATATCCACACCATTGTACCGCCACTGATAACGCAACAACGTCAAGCTTTGCGCTACAACTTTGAACACCACATTTGAACCAGGCTTAACTGACACACTTTGCGGTTGCTGCACGATCGTTGGAAGTTTAATAACCGACAACCTCACAGGCGCGCTTTCGGTTGAACCAACAGAATTAAAGGCAACTAATGTATATAGACCGTCATTCGTGTATGTTACTTTTGGAAGAATTAGAACGTTATTTGTGGCGCCGGGTATATTATCTCCGTTGAATTTCCACTGGTAATAAATCGGCGCGCTTCCAGTAACTGCGGCTGATAGCACAACATCTGCGTATTCATACACTGTTTTATCCCCTGTCATAGATTGAATCATTGGCGCCGCGCCAACAACTGAACCGCTCGCAGGATTCGGCGCTGCCGCATACCAGTTTGAAGGATCATTTCCAAACGCAAGCTTATCTTTTCTGTGTAATGAAGCGCCCAAACCAGCGGCAGCAAGTGGCCAGGGTGACTTGTTGTTGTATTGAACTTGATCAATAACTACATAAACAGGACCTTTTTCAGTCGGCGTATCGGGCATCTCAATTGATATTGTTTCGCCATTATCCTGCAAATTACCGCTATACTGGTAAATCGGAATTTCTTGCGGAACGCCATAGTTTTGTCTGAAGACCGATGGGTCGGAATTTACAACAAGAATCCTCCCCTTCGGAGGAATAATAGTCCCTGCCGGGAAATAAAATCCAATTCCGTTTATTCTCCAGACATCCTGCGGATTATCAGGTTTGAATAAAGGAACTTCGTTATCGGATATATTTTCTATTTTTACAAACTCGTCCATTCCATTCGGGCTATAATAATTTATCTCTGAAATAACTACCGGTCCTACGCGTGGTCCGGAGTTCTCGGCGCCGAGTGTAGTAGTTTTTTGAAGAACAAATTGTTCTTTTCCAGTGCTATCAATATATCTGCCAAAAGAAACATCGGGCAACGCCGCCCCAAATTCAAATCCGTGACTATAACCTGTTAAAACATCCGAAGCAGCGGAAAATATCCACACTGCATCGCCAGAATAACCGAGCCCAAACGGATTTAGAGAACCTTCTCCGCCGTTATAATTGGTCTCGTAAAACACAACATAACCGCCTGCCGGCACTATAGTGCCTTGCGGAATTCTATACTTTTTGGGTTCATACGGATCATCGGTCAAAAACCATCCGCTAATATCAACATTTGTTTCAGAACCGTTATAAATTTCAATCGCATCCATCATCGGCGCCACTGCGCGAGATAATACTTCATTAACATAAATCTTAGGTGGTTGCGGCTGATATGGCATTATGCCGTCCAACAAACCGACTCTCCATCGGCTCTTAGAACTCCAGTCAATATCGCCCAATAAATTATTATTAGAATTTGCTACAATAGCAAAACCCTGACCATCCGTTAACGGATACCAATCATTATAAGTAAATTCTTGAATCAACTCGCCAAGCGCACCTTCAAGCCTCATCCGTTCGCCATCATTGCTCAAAGTGCCGACATATTCGCCAACATATTTAGGCATAGGCGCGTTTACGCCCATTTTATACCGGTAGAACGTTTCAAATGCATTGGTGCTTTTAACGACAAATATTCGTTCTCCGGGATTCAATACAACCTGCGGAAATACAAAGGTAATTCCGGCGGTAAATTTTACTCCCTCAAGATTTAACGAATAATTTCCAGCATTCATTAAGACAATGTATTCGTAATCATCAATATCGTTTGTTGTTAACGGAGGTCTTGCCGGATTATACATTATTTCAACTATTCGCAATGGAATCGGAGTTGATTCAACGAATGGCGCTTCATTCAAAGCGCTCCAGTTTGTGCCGGATAATACCCTTGCCCTGACAAGTTGACTTGTAGTCAATCTTATTGGTCCTGTATAAGGTATTGCCTGGGGCGAAAGCGCGCCTCCGGGCAATCTTGGGTCGGCGCCATTTGTTGTGTAATAAATCTGTCCAGCCGGCGCCCTCATTGTAAGCATCATATAACCTGAAAATCTTGCCCCCTGCATACTGAATGAAGGTGCCTCAACATTTGGATATAACCCGGCGTTTTTGAGCTGCTGAATAACAAGCGCGGTTCTATTTGGAAAGAATTGAGTTAACAGCCTATTTTTCTCTGCCACCCATTCCACATCTCGGGTATAAGGCTGCGTCGTCCTGACGACATCCCCCCAGCGAGCCGATTCACCAACAATCGCGCGATCAATCGTGTCGCACAGTTTTAAAAACCTCGGTATTGTCTGGTTCGTTGTCAACGGTCCATTATTGAAAAAGAACTTTTGCGCTCTATCCGCAAACAACATCCGCCACTCCGGATTTTGTTTTAATTGATAATAAAGCCTTGCTGGTGAAACAGCCTCCCTTGGTTCAGTTCCAACGGTTGTTCTATCTTCAGGAACCCACGGCGGAAGTTCCAATGTATACTCCGCATCCCACACAAGGAATATAAACCTGCCATCTGGTGAACGTCGCCTGACTGCATTCCAGTTCTGCCAGGGCCAATCCACAGTGCAGGTGTAAAAGTTCAGCATCATATAGTCAGCAAGATTTGTCACATCCAAATACTTTTGAATGGCTGCATATTGTTCTGGGGTTGTGAGACCGGCGTTTGCAATATTAAACATTGTATCCCACGCCAGCCTATCTCCGTCCGCAACCTTCGGTTGAGTTGGTGTGCTTAATTCGCTAAAAATAGCGTCATATTCATCTTTACTTCCGCCTAAATACGAAGCGGCAAAAGCGGCATCGGTGCGCTCTGTTGGATTATACATTCCCCAATACAACCCATTGATATAAAGATGAACAAACCGACCATGCGCGCTTAAAGAACCCATCTCAATCTGACTTTCACGGGTAAACTGGTCTCTTACATAAATTGCATGAGTGCGCTCAGCCCCATCAGCGTTCGCATTATTTAACGGACCTGAATTATCCGTTCTTACCCAGGACATATTGAAAATCGGACGGAACTGAATGGCGTCAAATTTATCAACCTCGCTATCTTCAAAGAATTTATAATTGAATTTTTTCGGACCGTATCGGTCTCTGAAGACAACCCGCAATCCCTTCTTAGGAGTCATTGTCCTGCTGGCGCCACCGGCGAGTCTCACACCACAATTTACATTAAAATCACTCTTTGAACCATCAGGATAAATCATCTCCATTGAAGCGGCTCGTTCGGAATTTACACCTCTCCAGGACGGATTTGAATATATTCCTTGAGGTCCGAAAAATTCGTCAGGATTAACAGTTATGCATACAACTGGCAAAGATTTTAAATCGTTTGTAATAGTATTACGGTAGGGAACGTTAGTTACTACACGCGGGTCCATTGCATAATCTGCAGTAGCACTGCCCCAGGTTGTTGGAAAACCTGCGCCTGTCTGGTTTATTACATCGCGTATAAAAATATAAGTGTGTGTATCAATGTTAGAAGGTTTCCATCCCGGCTTGAATGCAGCAGCTCTGACAACCATTGTCCTGTCAATCGGAATCGGACCTGAATAGACAAATCCATTTGTCTCTGACGGCGCGCTACCGTTCAATGTATAGCGAATAACTGCTCCGGGGGTTTTGCAACTAATAGTGAGTTCAAAGTTAGTCTCATAAAACCCGCGATTATGACTGAACTTTGTATCATCAACATACCCAATTACACCAGGGTCGTTTGCCAATCCGGGGGTCGGTTTTCCAAAATAACGCGCGCCTAATCCGGTGATTTCATCGGCTTCAAGTTCGGGCAAAATCAAAAAATTCGGATCGTTTGTAGAAGAATTTAACGCCTGGATTGCAAGCACATTGGCTCCGCTATCTAACAATCCTAAATACGGAGTCAAATCAATTTCCTCATAATCGTAAGCAAGCGAGTCTCCTCTATCAACGAGTGCCGTTGAATTCCAGTCCGCATTCTGAGGCGCATTTCGCCTGGCTACTTCAACCCCGTTTAAATAAGCAATAAAACCGTCATCGTATTTAATCCTCAAGGTAAATGCATCAAAAATAGATGAATCTGAAAGGTTAAAGATGTACCTGATATAGAGACTGCTCTTATTTAACATTTGATTTTTAACATCTGTCTTTGCCAATCCACCAAGACCTTTGGGACGCACACCAGATGCCAATTGCTGGACTTCCGCCCCTGTCAACGCGCGGGTCCACAAGGCAACATCGTCAATCCTTCCGTTTGCCCACTCACCCTGAACAGGGTCGCCGCCCCAATAAAACGGATTTGACTCAATATCGCCCCCGGCAAAATTCGCCGAAACCAATTTGCCATTCACGTAATAACTCAGTGAATTTGAACTTTTTACCACACAAAGATGCAACCACTGGTTGTTCGGAATTGTGTAATACATAAAACCTATGTCGCCTCCGCGATAATATTCAAACCTTGTCGGTGTGAATTTTATAAATTGCAGAGGCGACTGAACCCCGCCGGAGCGATTTCCAAGAATTACCCCCAAGTTGTTGGGAACAGAGAGCTGCTTCCACCAGAATGACCAGGTAAAATTGCTGGTATATTGAGATAGTCTGGGGATTGTCCCGGCAGAGACGTAGCTGCTTGTGCCATTAAATTCCAATACATAACCTCGGTCAGGATCATTTACCCAGGTTGCGCCGCTAATTGTGCCATTTGCTCCCCCGGCAAGGTTTGTTGTAACAGTCCCTGACCCTTCATCCACAGGCCAATACCCGTATAGATTTGTCTGTGCAAGATCGGCTAATTTACTAAAGCCGAAACCTGAAACACCTGAACTCCAGGATGAATCATTAAACTCCGCCGAAGCCCAATTTGTTCCTGGTGAACTACCAGCAGGAACGAAATATCTTGCCGTCATACCATTTGACACAAGCATCGTTGGACGAACCTCTCTCCCATCTCCAAACGAAATATCAGGATATTGAGGGGGAAACGTTGGATAAAATTCGGTTGCTATTGATAAATCCGGTCTTATAAGCGCAAGATATTCCCCGTTGCCATTAAGTTGAAAACTCGTGTGCAATGGATTCCCCGGCACTGCCCTATTTTTCCCAGACGCAAACACAACCAAAAATCCGTTCGGCGGCAAATTCGTCGCAGGAAATCTCCACTTTGAAAGACTGTTTGTGTTATCTGTTAAAAACCAGCCTTCAAGGTTTACATTGGTCAGGGTAACATTATGCAATTCTATCCAATCGGAATAATCGCCATCCTCATCCGCGAGCGTTTTAGTGTTTAACGCCATAAATTCGCTTATGACAACATCGGCGGAATATGAAGTCCCGGCAGATAAAAGGATTAATGCTAATGACGTTATTTGTAATCCCTTAAGAGTAAAACAACATTGCATTTTCATATATAAGGTGACTTATTTAGATGAATATAAATTTACAGTTATATTTTTTCAAGCATTTAATTTATTTGCTGCAACCTTTACATTCCTGCAAAAAACGTTAAACAGGGCTTTTTATTAATCATTCTCCATACATAAAGCGAGATTTCGCGAAGGTGGTAATCTCCCCACATTGAACTCTCGCCGTATGGCACTTTTTGGGCGCAAGGCGCATAATCCCAGCCAAACGGTCTATGATAAACAGAATGCAACAACAGCCCTTGATGTCTCTTTTCAACCGAAAGATAGGGTTCATCCAACAAAGTCCTCAATATAGTCAAACCTGCCTGTCGGTATTTTCTGGCATCCTCCTTTTTATCAGAATGCAATAAACAATTTGAAAGTCTTAACAATCCTTGCGCGGCAATAGCCGCAGCTGAACTGTCAACTGGCTCCCATTCATTGAATGGGTTTGATGGCATATTGGAATAATCGCCCAACTTGTAAAGATTCGGCGCGCCGCTATCCCAATACGGCACACCGTCGGAACAGGCAATTTGAATATAATAATCCGCAGTCGCCTGAGCGGCTTCCAAAAATTTTGAACAGACCATCCCTAAATCTGAAACCGCAGTGTCAGGATTTTGCTTCTCTTCAGGCTTTAATGATTCTAAAAATTCAATTTCTTCGGCAAATCCAAGAATTGCCCAGGCAAGTCCACGCGTCCAGGTTGTAAATGGAGAATATCCCTGCTGGGAATTCGGGCAACGATATGAGCCGTCAATCACATCAAAAATAGATTCATGCGCAACCCGACCCCGCACATCGTATATGTCTCTTCCTGTTCCGTAATAGACGGAGTAAGTAGCTGTCGTCAGGCCGTGTTGCAAAAGACGGGTTAACAACGATATCTCTTTATCTCGCTCAACCCTGAGCGAATGCCCCAACCGATGCGCTACTGCAAGAGACCGCAAGGACCTCATCGTATCTATGAACAGCGAATGCGGTCCGTTAAATGAATAAATGTAGCCTAAACCGTTTGATATCGTAGTCCACCTAACCGCCTGCACCGCCCCAGACACCTTAAGCGCAAGTTCATAATAAGCCTTCTCATTCTCGTTAAATGGAATCATTCCTTCATTCATCAGTCTCAGTAAATTTCCGTAAGTAGAAATGTTGTTAAACCCATGATCGTGTACGCCAAAATGTGTCAAATGCGGCGCCATATATTTAAAAATATTATCCCTGCCAATCTTCAAAAACTCATCATCACCGCTCACCTCATATTGAATCAAAGCCGAACCATACTCAAACCCCTGCGTCCACTCCGTCCAGCCACGTGTTGTATAACGACCGTTGACAGTAAAAACAGGAGCGCCAAGCGAAATATCCCACGATTCTGCAATAGACATAATCTTTTCTCCCGAAAGCTCAAACATTCGTTTTATTGGCTTTTCAAGAGACTCTGGAGTAAGAGAATAATCTACTTTTATCATAAAAATCAGGTTTTAAAGAGTTCTAATATGAAATCCGCCATCAACATTTATCACCTCACCCGCGCTAAAAGGAAAATAATCTTTCGCAATCGCTACGACCGCCCTGCCAACATCTTGCGGAGTGCCCCAACGTCTAATAGGCGTGAGCCCGTCGCCAATTAATTTATCATACTTTTCCTTAACAGGTTTCGTCATATCGGTTTCTATTATTCCGGGACGAATCTCGTACACCAATATCCCCAACTCGGCAAGTCGCGCCGCATACAACCTGGCGCACATAGACAACCCAGCCTTTGATATGCAATACTCAGCCCTGTTTACCGATGCCGTATAAGCGCTGATGGAACTGATAAACACAATCTTGGGTCTGATTTCTTTGTTTTTACACACAAGTTCAATCATCCATTTTGCAACAATTTGCGTCAGAAAATAAGGCCCCTTTACATTAATCCGAATCAATCGGTCAAAACCCTCTTCGTCAGACTCCAGAATATCCATCCGTTTTATTGGCGCAACACCCGCATTGTTTACAAGAACATCAATCCTACCAAATTGGTTTTTGACAAATTCAACAAGTCTTCTCCTCTCAGCATCAATGGAAACGTCGGCTTTAAAAATTTTCGCCTCAATTGATTTGCCATTCACCGCAGCGTTTTCAACGCATAATTCCAATGTCTTTCGGGCAGCCTCTTCGTTGTTGTGGTAATTAATAACTAAATCTAAACCTTCTTTTGCCAACTCTACAGCAATTCCAGCCCCTATCCCGCGAGAAGCCCCCGTAATTAATGCAACTTGATTATTCATACCGACTTTAAAATTTATCAAAAAGAGGCTCTGCAATAAACAAGAAAGATTATCCCCCTTTGAACCGTTAGTCAGAGAATATATTATCTGGAGTTAGCGAAAAAAATTTCAATCTGGCGAAAGTATCTGTTTGACTTTGAGTAACAAATCCTGACTTGTAAATGGCTTCTGAAGATAGTTGGTTTCCTCTTTTGTTGAAGGACGCACAAAACCGCTCGTGTACAATATTTTTATATCCGGAGCAATTTTTAACACCTGCTCAACAAGCTCGCGTCCACTCATCTGTGGCATAACAAGGTCTGTTATAATCAGGTCTAAATTGTCTTTTTCTTTTTTGATTATCTCCAGAGCCTCCCTCCCGTTGTTTGCTGTCAGGACTTTATAACCATATTCACTAAGCACAGTCTCGCCCATCGTGAGAATAAGGTCTTCATCGTCAACCATCAAAATAGTCCCTCTTCCATATAAATCCTCTATAGAAGTTGAAATATCCTTTACAAAACGGCCAATTGCCGGCAGGTAAATCCTGACAGAAGTGCCATTCCCTGGCTCGCTTGAAATCGCAACATTCCCTCCGTGATTGGTGATAATGCCATACACCCAGGTCAAACCCAGTCCTCTATGCCCTTTTTTTGTTGTGAAAAACGGCTCAAAAACACGATTCAAATTTTCCGCTGCTATTCCGCAGCCATCATCGTGGATTTCCAAACAAACGTATTGTCCAGCAGCCAATTTTACATTTCTATCCTGGGTGGACGATTTCAAATCAATGTTGCGTGTTGTTATGGAAACTGTCCCCCTACCAGCCTCAGGCAACGCCTGAAGTGCGTTCTCAATAACCTTTACAATCGCCTGTTGAATCTTTGCTTCGTCGTAATTTACCGTGTATATCTTCTTTTCAAGATTCAATACAAATCTGGGATATTCTTCACCCTGTCTTTTAAAAAGCTCAACAGTCCTTCGGACAACATCATTTATATTGCCAGACCTTTCGCCTTTAATATCTTTTTCCTGACGGCTAAAAGCGGCAAGGTCTGCCGCAATTTCAGCCGCGCGTTGCGCAGATTTCTCAATTTCCAACAACGATTTTCGCAGCGGATGATTAGGCTCAATCTTGCTCAATAAAAATGATGTGTGCGCAATTATACTCGTCAACGCATTGTTAAAATCCAACGCCACGGTGCGCGCAAGTTGCAACGCACATTCAAGTTTCTGTTTGTGAAAAATGGCTTCAGTTTCAGATAAAGAGCGACCGTTCGCGGTTTTATCAGCGGCAGAAACTGCAGCTTTTTCAGGGGCTTCGGATAACAATTGAATTATGTAATATTTCAAACCGTCTTTGACTACTGAACATATATGCGCCGTAAAAGCCACTGACGCCCCGCCT
>JBAMMJ010000060.1:0-1260 GCA_039793825.1 Verrucomicrobiota bacterium
ATATGCTGAATGACGATGCGGAACTCAATATCAAGAAAATTAATGTAAATGATGTGGCCGACCTTTTGGAGACGCATCCTTTCATTTCAGCAGTCGGGCACGCGTCCACCGCAGAAGTATTTAGCCGAATATTAGGCATTACCATACCAGTTAATAGGGTGGAAATTAAATTAGCGCCATATGATATTTTGATTGTCGGCGCTCTCGGGACACGATTACCTGAAGGAAGAATTTTAACCGCCGAAGAGCTGGAACAAATCAAGATAAACTGGTTCAAAATAGAAATAAAAATGGAAAGGAGGTGAGAAAAATGAAGACCAGATACAAATCATATTATGTCTGTAAGGGCTCTGTCCGAGGGGAATGCGGACACGCCCATAGGGAGTTGATTGCGGCGATTCGCTGCCTGCGCCGGGATCAGAGGGCGTGTAAAATGCAGGGCGGCTATAGTGATAGGCATATTTACTCGGTCGCGAACGGTCACGAGACGCCAGTAGAATGGGACGAGAGCTGGGAAAATATTAAATAACCAATGCCGACTGCCCGGCAAATTAACCCGAGCCCCGGTGGCAGTGCCGGGGTTCATTAAAGAATAAATATTATGGACAAACAATTAGTCCGAAAAGCCGCTATACGGCTCAAGCTCAAGCGAGACCCGCTGGCGGCTTCTTTGCTCGGCCGTCTCGGCGGATCAGCGCCCCATAAGCGTCCGCCGGGGTATTTTTCGCAAATAGCAAAAATAAGATGGAAGAAAGGAGGTGAGAAAAAATGAAGATTAAGAAGGTTAACAAAATGAAGATAGAGGATTGTGCAGAAGCATTGCAAAAGGCGCTTCAGCGCGAAGGCGGATGGGCAAGCAGAAGAAGCAGGGAGATTTTAGCACAACTAAAAATGTTATCTGAAAAGCATAAGACAAAATGAAAGCAATATCAATTCTGCAGCCTTTCGCTTGGCTCATTGCCTCCGGTCAATTGCACGAGGAGACAAGAAAATGGCAGACAAAATATAGAGGCGAAATCTATATCCACGCCTCTAATAAGGTCAGCGAGCTGCATTTTGAGCTCGCAATTGATGAGGGCCACGAATTTAATCCAGAGGATTTAGAATTCGGCGCAATCATCGGCAAAGCCTATTTATACGATTGCGTTAAACATCCTGATGGATTCTATATCTTCAAATTGCGTGAGCAACAAATCATAGCCCCACCAATACCCGCAAAAGGCAAGTTAGGGATTTACGACATATAATTAGATTCTTTTT
>JBAMMJ010000061.1:0-1658 GCA_039793825.1 Verrucomicrobiota bacterium
AAAAGCGCATACAGAATTTTGAAACCTGGCGGACAGCTTATTATTCTTGATTTACGAAAACATTCTTTTGAAAAGGCAAAGGAAATGTTTGGGGATTTATGGACAGGGTTTTCTGAACACGAGCTTCATCAGTGGCTGGAGTCGGCTGGGTTTAAAAATATAGAAATCGCTGTTGTTGATAGGGAGGAACAACCGCCCAATTTTGAGACTGTGCTTGCTGCAGGAGAAAAATAGAGGTCAACCAAATTTTGAAGCTTCAAAAAGAGATATCCCGCCACAGTATTAGTTTTAAATTTAGAAAGTTATGGCAATATTGAATTGATTTAGTTATTACTGAATTGATAAATCTATATCATCATTTATAATAAAAATGCATAATAGGATTATGTTGAAGAGAATTGCTATAAGAATTTTGACATCTGGCGTTTGCGCCGCGTTAGGTTTATCGGTGTTTGCCGCGACGCAACAAGAGGTAGTGTTAAAATTTCATTTTGCGGGCTTTGACCGTGTAAGGGCGAACAAAGAGGCGAACCAGTTAAACAAGGTGTTATCGGTTGAGGAAACCACAGCTTTTAAAGGCGAGCTTTTTAAGCGGCTATCAGCGAGTGTCTCTGAAGCAATATTTGGAGAGAAAATCTCTGCGCAATCGTCTCTTTTAGAGCCGTTGTTTGAAGATTTATATAAAAGCGAATGGGGTATAACCATTTACGGAATAAAAGGGGCTGCAAGCGAAGTATTTATTGCGGTTTCTGCGCCCGGACCGAGGCAGACGATCTGGGACAATAACCTTCTCAAAGCGGTGGAGGTTTGTGGGGGAAAGGCGACGAATAGAAAATTTGGCGCATTATCCGGGTGGGAAGCGAAGGTGAACGGTAATTTAAATCTAATCAGGTTAACAAAATCCGGCGACTGGTTGGTGGTTGGTTTGGCATCTAACAAATTCAACGCATTTGACGAACTTCTGGGAAAGGTTCACGGACAAAGTTATCCTGCCGCTTTTACATCCAATAACTGGTTTGAGGCGGATGTTGACCTGCGGTGGTTGTCCGGGGTTAGAACGCCGTTTTCTGGCGGCGCCAATTATGCGAACATTGCGATGTCAAGCCGCTCAGGGGATGTCAGGACATTAATAACTTTGAGCTACGGCTCAGCTGTAAAATGGAATTATGAGCCGTGGCAACCTCCACAGGAATTGATTTCTGATCCGTTGGTGAGTTTTACGGCAATTAATGGGGCGGCTTCTTTGTTAAACGAGATTGATGTAATAAAGAAATTAAATTTGCAAAGTATGCCAAACCAATTATACCTATGGGCTCAGGGAATAACACCATTTTCTACGTTCTTTGCTGTTCCGGTCAAAAACGCAACAAGTCTGATGAACGAGTTTGCCGTGAAATTGCCGCCCATTCTTATCAGCACAAATTCAATTTCCCGAGATGGAAATATTTACTGGGTGAGCAATAAGGCGGAGTTGGTCTGGCAGGGTTTGCCGTTGATGACACCATTTTTGAAAGCCGCGTCGGATAAAAATGGTCAATATATTTTTGGCGGTCTATTTCCGGCGGCGCCATCTAAGAAAAATCCTGCGCCGGCGGAATTGTATAAACAATTTTCTACAAGGACAAACCTGATGTATTACGATTGGGACTTTACGCGCG
>JBAMMJ010000061.1:1668-9993 GCA_039793825.1 Verrucomicrobiota bacterium
CGAAAGAATATTGCAATGGGCTCAACTATATCAAATCTTACCGCTGTTCACAAAGATTCCGCAGATTCCAGAATCCAGGACTGGACAAAAATGGATAATGAAAATTGCGCCTGAACTTGGTGACGCCGCAACAGAAATGATTTTGAAAAATCCAAATGAGGTTTTGATTGTTAGGCGGTCAACGACGGGTTTAACCGGGTTTGAACTGCTACAACTTGCGCGGTGGGTTGATCTTGGAAAAAAGACGGACAAAGTTCCTGCTCAACAACCGGCAAGAAGGAACAAATAAATCATAGCCAATATACCAATTTTTTAACCTATGTGTTTGGGAAAATATGCTTAAATTAGGGGTTAATATTGACCATATAGCAACGTTGCGGGAGGCGCGCTACAAGGGGCGTCAGGCTGGCGAACCGGATGTCATTGAGGCAGCCAGAATCTGCGAAGCCGCAGGCGCGCACGGAATCACCGCTCATCTTAGAGAAGACCGAAGGCACATTCAAGATAGGGATGTTTATGCGTTGAGGAAAACAGTCAAAACTCGCCTCAACATTGAAATGGCTAATGTTCCGGAGATTGTTAGAATCGTAATTGATGTTAAACCTGATATTGTCTGCGTTGTTCCAGAAAAACGCCAGGAAATCACCACAGAGGGCGGACTGGATGTGGTGAACAATGTCCTGTCTCTGACAGAGACGAGGAAACGGCTAAATGACGTCGGTATTGAGGTGAGCCTATTTATCAATCCTACGATTGAGCAGGTTGAAGCCGCGGCAAGGGTAGGCGCGCAATTCGTGGAATTGCACACGGGTGCATTTTCAGAAAGTTTTGGAAAACATCCCCAGCAGGAAGAAGAGATTCAGAAACTAATAGCGGCTGCAAAAGCGGCAAACTCTCTGGGCTTAAAGGTAAATGCTGGCCACGGTTTAAATTACAAAAACATCAGGTTGATTTACCAAATTCCGCATCTTGTTGAACTCAATATTGGACATAGTATTGTGAGCAGGTCTGTATTTGTTGGATTAGAGAGGGCTGTGAAAGAGATGCTTGATTTAATGAAAGATTATCGGGGTTAAAAACTGCTGAAGTTATAAATGATTATCGGCGTTGGCATTGACATAATAGAAGTCCAAAGAATCGCAGCCTCGTATGAACGTTTTGGCGAGCGTTTTCTAAAAAGGATATTAAAAGAAAAAGAGATAGAATATTGTCTGTCGCATAAAAACCCCGTTCCACATCTTGCTGCGCGATTTGCGGCAAAAGAAGCTGTCTCAAAAGCGTTTGGCACAGGCATTGGAAGTAAACTTGGTTGGCAGGATATAGAAGTTTGCAAATACGACAGCGGACAACCGTTTATAAAATTGTATGGCTGCGGATTGGAGTTGATGAATGTTTTAAATGCAGCCGCAATTCATCTTTCTTTGAGTCATACGCAAAATTATGCTGTTGCCGTGGCGGTATTGGAAAAATGATAAACAATCGTTGTAAAATTGCTTTGGGCGATTAGACTATTTGATTGTGATAAAGAACGTAATTTTTGATTGGTCTGGTACTCTGGTGGATGACCTGCCTGCGGTATGGGAGGCGACAAATTATGTTCTGAAAAATGCCGGGATTGAGGGTTTATCTATTGAGGAGTTTCGCTCCGAATTTTGTCTTCCATTCACAAAATTTTACAATCGTTATACCCCGCACATACCGATGGAGAAACTTGAGGAATGGTTTCACAAAAAATTTGAAGAGGTGCAGCATCTTGTTTGTGGGATAAAATACGCCGAGGAATTTTTACGTTTTTGCAAGGAGAATAAACTTAAGACAATCGTGTTAAGTTCTGTTCGCGCCGACCATTATTACAATCAGGCAAGAAAAACCGGGTTCATTGATTATATAGACTCGTCGCACCTCGGCGTGCGGGACAAAAGACAGAAGATAAAACAAATTCTTGGAGAAGAAAAATTAGAGCCGCTTCAGACTATATACATCGGCGATATGGAGCACGACATTGACACCGCGCGGTACGCCGGCGTTTATTCCTGCGCTGTTTTGACAGGCTATAACGAGCCGCAAAAACTTCGGCTTTGCGAACCGGATTTGATCGTTGAGAATCTTGCCGAACTAAAAGAAATCCTTGAACAATGCAAGTTTGATATCTCAAAGCGGGTTGTTAAAAGCCATTCAAACAGGTCAAGACCGGTCGTCACAGTCGGCGCCTTGATTTTTAATAAAGAGGGAAAAGCGCTTTTTGTGCAGACATACAAATGGTCAAACCTGTGGGGAATACCCGGCGGAAAAATTAAATATGGCGAATCAGCAGAAACTGCCCTAAAACGAGAGATTAAAGAAGAGACCGGACTTGATATTCATTCAATTCAATTCGCAATGATTCACGATTGTATTCATTCTGAAGAATTCTACCGCGATGAACATTTTGTTCTGATAAATTACGTCTGTATTTGCGAGAACGCAGAATATGTAAAATTGAACGAAGAGGCGCATAACTTTAAATGGCTAACACTGGATGAGGCATTAAAGTTACCTCTGAATAAACCGACGCGCAACCTTGTTAATTATATCCTGAACAGGCGACAAAATTCTAATAACCACTAATTTATTTGCAGGGTGTCTTATGCAAAAGAAATCGTTCCAAAACCAGATTCAGTCCGATTCAATAACTATCAAAGACCTTGAAGTCTTTTACTGCGTGGGTGTGCCCGATGAGGAACGATCAAAACCTCAAAGGCTTCTCATAACCATCCAAATCTATTATCCGTTTAACAAAGCCATTGCCAACGATTCAATTTCCGAGGCGGTAGATTACCAAAAAATCGTCGATCGGTTAAAAACATTCGGCGCAGGACGAAGCTGGAAATTAATTGAGACGCTTGCAGCTGACATAGCGCGGTTTATTCTAAAAGAGTTCAATCTGGTTTCAAAGGTTGAGGTTGAAGTGAAGAAATTTATAATCCCGCAAACAAAGCACATTTCTGCCAAATTAACAAGGATACGGGAAAATATCTAAACGGTCGGGCAATAAAGTCAAACACGGACGAATGAATCCTGTTAAAACAATCCGATTTGAAGGCTTGTTTTTTTTAAATCGTTTTGTAAATTAAATCCAATGAAAAAGCTCAAATCAATCTCTCTATTAATCCTGATTTGCTCAGCTATCTGTTTCGGGATATTTGCCGCGCCATTGCCGGAACGCGATTTGCGGGGCGAACAGGTTATAGACCTTAACACGCCCCGGTCATTCCCGAGTATTAAAAATCTGTCTGAATGGAAAAGGCGCGCGGAGGAAATACGAACCCAGGTGCTTGTCAGCGCCGGTTTATATCCTATGACTGAAAAACCGCCGTTGAAGGCTACGGTCTTCGGAAAGAGTGAACACAAGGATTTCAGCGTGGAGAAAGTTTACATTGAATCGCTTCCAGGATTCTATCTTTGTGGCAATCTATATCGGCCTGTTGGAAAAGGCAACGGACCTTTTCCGGCGGTTTTAAATCCCCACGGGCACTGGAAAAACGGACGGCTTGAGGATTCTGAGACCGGGAGCATACCGGCGCGTTGTATAAGTTTTGCGCGAATGGGAATGGTTGCCTTTTCATACGATATGGTTGGATACAACGATACATTGTTTCGGATGGCAGGTTCAGAGACTGGTTACGCTTATCATCGTTCATTTGGAACGAATGAATCGGACCAACTCTGGGGGATTAGTCTGATGGGATTGCAATTGTGGAACAGTATCAGGGCGCTTGACTTTTTATTGTCGCTTCCTGATGTTGATAAAACGCGTGTGGCATGTACAGGCGCCTCTGGCGGCGGAACGCAAACCTTCATCCTCGGGGCGGTTGACGATAGACTAACAGTCCTCGCGCCAACGGTTATGGTCTCTCATTCTATGCAAGGGGGATGTTCGTGCGAAAATATGCCAGGACTAAGAATTGAATATTCAAATATGGAAATCGCCGCTGTTCCAGCGCCAAAACCGCAGATTTTTATGGCTTCCACAGGCGATTGGACAAAAACTTTTATGACTATTGAAGGACCGGCTATTTCCAGAATCTATAGCCTTTTTAAGGCAACTAATCGGGTTTATTATGAGGTTCTCCCGTTTGGTCATAATTATAATAAAACCACTCGCGAGGCAGTCTATGGATTCTTTGAACGGTGGATGCTCGGAAAAAAGCAGCCGCCTTTTTACAAAGAAGAACCTTATCCACCCGCCACGAATCTTGACCTCAGGGTTTTCCCGGATGGAAAGTTGCCCGCCGATGCCGCCACACAGGAGGAGGTAAGACAATGGTTGATTAACAGAACCGTCTCCCAGTTTGAAGCGCTTATACCAAAAGATATATCTTCACTATTGGATTATAAGAAAATTATGCTGCCCGCCTGGCGGCATACCTTGCAAACCCAGTTCTCAACCCAATCCATTGAAACTTTAGAAATGTCAGTTAAAAAACATAATTCTGTTATTGAACGAAATCTTTACATCGGAGCAAAAGGACGGGGAGACAGAATACCTATTACACTTTTTGAACCGATTCAAAACAAAACAAGGACTATGGTAATTCTGGCAAATTTACTGGGGCGCAAAGCTTATATCAATTCAAACGGACCGCCTCAAGGCATAGCTGCTAAGTTTATTGAGCACGGATTTGCTGTGTTGTTAATGGACACATTTATGACCGGCGAACTTCTCCAGAATAAGAATCTTAAACCGGCGCAAAAACGGGATTACTTCGCTAATTTCTTCACCACTTATAACAGAACCGATTGCCAGGAGCGTGTGGGCGACCTGATGGTTGCGGCTGAATTTGCAAAAAAGAGAGGATTCAAGGTCGCGCTTTACGGAGAAGACCGCGCGGGGCTATTGGCGATGCTTGCCGCGCCACATTGCGATGCGTTGATAGCGGATGCAGCCCAGTTTAATTCTCAAAACGATAATTCGCTGCTTGCTCGCGATATTTTTGTGCCGGGGCTAAGAAGAATAGGTTCTTTTGAAGGCGCGCTTATCCTTGCGGCGCCAAATCCGATTTTAATACACAATACCGGAGCGCTTTTTAAAACTTCAACAATACGTCGGGCATATAAGAACATTGGAGCCCAGAACAGGCTGAAGATTATTGATTCGCCTGCAAAAGAACGCGAAATCGTTGAATGGTTATCTGAAAATATCAGATGATTTTAAATCTGATATGAAGAACGAATAATTAGAGAATCGCAATAAAATTAACAGACGCGGAATATTATATTAATCCATAATAATAAATAACCGACAAATTTCATTTAATTTGAAAAACTATTTTGCCATAGAACACGCCTGAGATTAATCTTATTAATAAATGGTATTCAGAAAAATGAAATATAGACGGTTCGGAAAAACGGGCATCAATATCCCTGTATTTACCTGTGGCGGGATGCGGTTTCAATATAAGTGGCAGGATGCAAATTTTAGCGAAATTCCGCCAGAAAATCAGGCTAATCTTGAGGCTTGTGTCTGGCGGGCGTATGAATTGGGAATCAACCATTTTGAGACCGCGCGCGGATATGGAACCTCAGAGATGCAACTGGGTTATGTTTTGCCGAAACTGCCGCGTGAGAAAATAATCGTTCAAACAAAGGTTTCCCCCCGTGAAGATGTGGAAGATTTTGTCAGGACATTTCATAAATCGCTGGAGTATTTAAAACTTGACTATGTTGATTTGTTTGCATTGCACGGGATCAACAGCCATCAATTGCTTGAGTGGTCTATTAGAAAAAACGGCTGCGTGGAAGCGGCACGAAAACTTCAATCACAGGGGTATTGCAGATTTGTCGGATTTTCAACTCATGCGACGTCGGACATTATTTATGATACGGTTTGCACCGACCTTTTTGATTATATTAATTTGCACTGGTATTTTGTGAACGACTTGAATTGGAAAGCCATAGTGGCGGCGCGTCAGCGGGATATGGGGGTTTTTATAATCAGTCCAAATGACAAAGGGGGTAAACTCTACGAGCTGTCGGCGGTTATGTCGGAGCTATGCAAGCCGTTAACTCCGATGCAGTTCAATGACCTGTATTGCCTGGCAAAAGAGGAAGTGCATACATTGAGCATTGGCGTGGCAAAGCCGTCTGATTTTGACGAACATATTCAAGTCTTGAAATATTATGACGAGGCGCAAAAAGTAGTATCGCCGATTGTGGATAGATTAAAACAGAGGATGGCAGACGAACTGGGAGAAGAGTGGTGCAACCGTTGGTGGGAAGGGGTGCCTGAATATATTCATATCCCCGGCAATGTTAATATAATTGAAATCTTGAGGCTATGGACTTACGCGAAACCGCTGGGGCTGATATCGTGGGCAAAGATGCGTTACAACTTGCTTGGTCAGGCAGACCACTGGTTTCCTGGAGAAAACGCCTCAAAAGTTGATGAGCTTGATTTGTCTCAAGCTCTGGCTAAAAGTCCATTTGGCGCTAAAATTCCTTCAATTTTAAAAGAGGCGCACCAATTGTTCTATGAAGCACCGGCTAAACGGTTAAGCCAGACGTAAAGAATTTAGGGGCTGATTGTCAACCGACGAATGCAGATTTATTGTTTAAATCTTAATAGAATATTCCTTTATTTTGTTGTAAAGGGTTTGTCTGCCCATCCCGAGCCGTTTTGCCGCAACAAGTTTCTTCCCGTTGCATTCTCTCAATACCTGAATGATTGCGTTGCGCTCAATAACCTGCCACATAGTTAAACCATCAGGCGGGGTATCTTTTACTCCAGTTACAATACCGGTTAAGAGGTCTTTGTCATCAATTAATGGGCCGTCTGAGATTAATACGGCGCGCTGGATTTCATTTTGCAACTGGCGAACATTCCCGGGCCAATCATAAGACATAAGCAGGTTTTGGGCTTCTTTAGTAAAACCTTGAAATGCCCTCCCCGCCTGGGCAGAAAATCTGCGCAAAAACAGGTTTGCCAGCGGCATAATTTCCTCTTTTCTTTCACGAAGGGGCGGTATTGCAATTGTGATAGTGCTGATTCTGTAATATAAATCCTCTCTTAACCTGCCGCTCTGGATAGCCTCGTCAACGGAACGATTTGTTGCGGTAATGATGCGCACGTCAATCTTGTATGCGGAACGCCCGCCGACGGGTCTTACCTCTTTATCCTGCAAAACCCGCAAGAGTTTGCTCTGGGTTTCAACGGGCATTTCGGATATCTCGTCTAACAGGATAGTCCCTTGCTCAGCCTGATGAAACAATCCCTCCCGGTCGGTGTGCGCTCCGGTATATGCGCCTTTTACTGATCCAAAGAGTTCGCTTTCTATTAATTCTCTTGGTAGAGCCGCGCAGTTAACTTTAATAAATGGACCCTTTGCCCTTGGACTCAAAGCGTGAATGATATCTGCAATTACCTCTTTGCCGGTTCCGCTTTCGCCCGTGATAAAAACTGGCGCATCGCTCGGGGCAACGCGTTCAACCAAACGCATAATCTGTCTCATAGATTGGCTTACGAAAATTGGCGACGCGCCGCTGCTTAACGAAAGCAGCGCCTTACGTAGAGTATTTGCCTGTTCATTTAGCGCCTTATGCTCTAACGCGCACTCAAGCGAGTGGAGAAGCCTTTTTGTGTCAAACGGCTTTTGAATATAGTCGTATGCACCGAGTTTGGTCGCAAGCACAGCAGATTCAAGCGTTGCAAACCCAGTCATAATGACTATCTCGGTCATCGGCAATTCACGTTTGAGGAATGGCAACAATTCAATGCCGTCGGCGTCTGGCAATTTGACATCAAGCAGAATTAGCTCCGGTGTTAATTTTTTAATCAATTGCCTCAACTCATCTCCAGTGGCGCAGTCATAAACATTATAGCCATTTTGCGAGAGGACCAATTTTAGAAACTCTCTCAGTCCGGCTTCATCATCAACTACAACTATTTCAGGTTTTGTTATCATTGTAATACTAATGATAGGTTCTTATGTAATGTATTAAATGTATTATTAACTACTTTAATTCAGCGTCAGGATAATTTTGCAAAATCGCTCTTTTAATCCGAACCTCTTCCTGTGGGTCAAATAGACGTCGGGGAATTCTTCGTTTTACAGCATCAAGCAGTAGCAACCAATCTTCAAGGGTTGGTTTTTCTAACTTTTGCCATTTTTCATACCGTTTATAACGAAAGAAAAACAACCAGCGTCCCCCGGTGTGCCTTGCAAAGACCTGCAATTCCTCGCCTTCTGGGGTCGTTCGCTTCCAACCTATCTCCGATTTGTTCGCCATCAATGTAAACGTCAGCAAGGACAAAATAAACCATTACTGTCCAAAAACAATACATTTAAT
>JBAMMJ010000062.1:0-1173 GCA_039793825.1 Verrucomicrobiota bacterium
TTTTCGCTGAAGAGATGTCTACAGGTGTTTCATATTTTGAACAGTTTGTTTGGGACCTGGAGCATCGGGGAACTGCAGATATTGATATACCTGTCCTTATCCTCGGCGTAACAGCCCAACCGTAACAGGCTCCTGAATCTTAAGGCTTTTCCATAGCGCTGCGCGCAATTTTTAAAAGTGCATTCTTTCCAAACTCTCTTTATAAAATTTGATTAACTCAAAAATGAATAATTGGAATTTTTAATCTCGTCATACACCTGGTTTGATTAAACTTGCATTAGATTGCTCAATTAAAATCTTCTATATATGTCAAGTCCCTGATACCATCAGAAGGCGTTGTTTTTTAAATTGTATTTGCAGATTTTTATATCAATCCGAACAAATTATTTGACCAAATCGGATACTGACAATTAATTTTAATCTCTATGTTGTACGAGCCGAGTGTATGGATGATATTGCCGTTTGTGGGGTTGCTCGGGACGATTGCGCTTGCGCCGCTTATCTGCCCGCAGTGGTGGTCAAAGCATTACCCTAAGGTCGCGTTTGCGTTCGCGGCGGTAACCCTGATCTATTATCTTTTTATTCTCCCATCTCCGGCAAAAAAAACCGTGCTCCACACCGGACACGAATATATAAGTTTTATCGCCTTGATTGGCTCGCTATTTGTGGTGTCTGGCGGAATCCATATCGGGGTAAAAGGGGAATCAAAACCGGGCGAAAATGTATTGTTTTTATTTATCGGCGCCGTAATAGCAAATTTGCTCGGAACAACCGGCGCGTCAATGCTTCTAATTCGTCCCTGGATAAGAATGAATAAATATAGAATCACTGCGTATCACATCGTGTTTTTTATCTTCATTGTTTCAAATGTTGGCGGATGCCTGACGCCAATCGGAGACCCGCCGCTTTTTCTCGGATATTTAAAAGGGATTCCGTTCTGGTGGGTGCTTGAACATTGCTGGCAGATGTGGGCTGTTGGGGTGGGGATTTTGCTCGGTATATTCTATATCATTGATAAACGAAATTATTATAAAGCGCCAAAACCTGTCCGCGATATTATTGCAGAACCGCCAGATGTATTCAGGTTTGAAGGGTTGCATAATATTGTTTTTCTGGGAATGATCCTCGGAGCCGTGTTTATCAACGAGCCGATATTCGTCAGGGAAATAATTA
>JBAMMJ010000062.1:1183-8038 GCA_039793825.1 Verrucomicrobiota bacterium
ATGATAGCCGCCGCGGTTGGATCGTATTTTACGACGCGGCGGGAAATTCACGAATCCAATCACTTCAATTTTCATCCAATAATTGAAGTCGCAGTGCTATTCTTTGGGATTTTTTCAACAATGATGCCGGCGCTTGACTGGCTAAAAATTCACGCCGGCGAACTCGGCAGTCCAACACCTGCCTTTTACTTCTACGCAACCGGTATTCTTTCAAGTTTCCTTGATAACGCACCTACTTATCTAACATTTTTGAGTTCAGTCTTTGGCGCAGTGATTAGTCCAGACGTAATCAGTCAGGTTCAACATCTTATCCAGACAAATGGCGCAGACCTTGCCACAGTTTCGGAACCTGTGCGGCAGACATTTATGGCGCTTCAAAAATATCACGCATCGGCGCTCGCAAAAGGAAGTGTTACTATTGACGAAATTGAAATTGCGTATTTAATTGGTAATGTGACATTAAATAATTTTATAGTGTCCATTAGCGTTGGCGCTGTATTCTTTGGCGCCTGCACTTATATCGGCAACGGTCCAAACTTTATGGTCAAATCTATCGCCGACCAACAAAAAATTCACGTTCCGACATTTTTGGGTTATATTATTAAGTACACGGTGCCGTATATGCTGCCGATGCTGGCGATTGTATGGCTGATATTCTTTAGAAAATGAACTGGTATGAGTCAAAATATTCGTGGAAGTGGGTCCCCTGGAAGCCACCTCCGAAACGTTCAGTCCTTGACCGCATAGCAGACTTCTTTGAGGTTTATTCCTGTTTTGACGAACAGACTGCACGCGAACAGGCAAGCCGCTGCATCCAGTGCGCAAACCCAACCTGCGTTCAGGCGTGTATAATGTCCAACCGAATACCGGAATGGCTCGCCTTAACCGCAGAAGGTCATTTTCTTGAAGCAGCCGCCATCTCTCAATCAACAAGCAATATGCCGGAAATCTGCGGCCGCCTCTGTCCGCAAGAATATTTATGCGAAGGCGCCTGCATATTAAATTCAGTTGGCGACCCAATACCAATTGGCGCGATAGAGAGATTTTTGAATGAATACGCGTTTGAGCACGGCGGAGTTGTTCCTGCGACTGCGCCGCCGAATGGGCATAAGGTGGCTGTGGTTGGTTCCGGTCCGGGCGGACTCACGGCTGCAGACGAACTGGCAAAACTTGGATATGAAGTAACGGTATTTGAGGCTCAATTAGTACCCGGCGGACTGCTTGTGAATGGCATCCCGGCTTTTAAAATTGAAAAAACCGTTATCCAGCGCCGTATAGATATGCTCAAAAAAATGGGGGTAAAGTTCAGGCTCGGCGTCAGAGTAGGATCGGATATTATGCTTGAAGACCTACTCCAGCAATTTGATGCGGTCTATCTTGCAATCGGCGCGCAAAAGGCAAGAAAGCTTGATATCCCGGGCTCGGACTTAAAAGGCATATATCAGGCTTTGACATTTCTTGTCCAAAAAAATTCGTATCTGAAACTTGATATCCCGCAAATTGATGTGGCTAACAAACGGGTGGCTGTGCTTGGGGGCGGCGATACCGCTATGGATTGTTTGAGAACCGCTATACGGTGCGGAGCCGCGGAAACAATTTGCATTTACCGACGCGACTTTGAAAATATGCCCGGCAGCCGCACCGAATATAAGAATGCGGTTGAAGAAGGGGCGAAATTTTTATTCCTTACAAATCCAATTGAGGTTCTCGGAAATTCTGAAGGATGGGTCCGTGCGGTTAAGTGCATTAAAATGCAACTTGGAGAACCAGATAAACACGGCAGACGAAAACCAATACCCGTGCCGGGGTCAGAGTTTGAAATTCCTGTGGACGTAATTGTGGTCGCCTACGGATTTGACCCGGTTGATCTGCCCAACGTTGGTTTGATTGGAAAGATTGCAAGAAATGAATGGGGCGGAATAGTCGTTGACGAAAACTTTATGACAACCCTCCCCGGCGTCTTCGCCGGTGGCGATATTGTGCGCGGACCAAGCCTTGTAGCCCATGCCTCACGTGACGCCCGAAAAGCAGCCGCCGCAATTCACCAATATATTATGAATAAAAAATCAGCCGAACCCGTCAAAAAAATAACGATGGGTTAGTGCGAAACAAAATTTTTGACATTAAGGTAAAATTATAGCAAATCGAATTTATGAAAAAATTAATATTAACTGTTGCCTTGTTCGGATTCGTCTTCTCTTTATTTTCCGCTGAATGGCTTACCGACCTTGAAAAGGCGCTTGAACAAGCGAAAAAGGAGAAAAAAATCGTATTGATAAACTTCACCGGCTCTGATTGGTGTGGTTGGTGTATCAAGTTTAAGAAAGAAGTTTTAAGCACAGATGAATTTGCAAAATACGCCGATAAAAACCTCGTTCTTGTGGAACTGGATTTTCCGGCAAAAAAACCGCAATCTGAAGAGTTAAAGAAGAAAAACAAGGAGTTGCAAAAAAAGTATAGTGTTAATGGATTTCCTACATTTGTTGCGTTAAATGCCGACGGCAAAGAAATTGGGCGTCAGATCGGCTACAGCGAAGGCGGTCCTGCCCCGTTCATCAAGAAAATTGAAGACTGGAAGAAAAAATCGTAAGTAATGCCCGGCGATTTCAGGGTTGGAGATTTATTTCAAACACGGCGCATTTTCCCTGAGCCAATTCAACGCGCCACGCGGTTTTATCGCTCAATTTTATTTCCTGTTGCGATATCAGTTCTTTAATAGATTTAATTGAGTTGATTTTCTCGCCTATAAAAATTTTTCCCATTTGAATTGAAGCAGAAGGATTGAATGCGGTGATATAGAATCTTCCTGTCGCGGAATTGCCGAATCTTTCAAGCAAAATATCTTGGTTGTCTGTTACAGCGCCTGTGACCGGTTGCCAGCCTGATTCAGCGACCCGTTTTATTATAGGAACATATTTCTTAAACAATTCGCGGTCGCGGTTATACCATTTTGGATTTTGCCAGTATGGATTTTCCGCGGCGTTGTGGCTGAACATACTCGGGTAAAAACCGTAGAAGGCGCAGCGGTCAAAATATTTTTGGACAAGATCGGTTGAAAATTCATCATAACGGGTATTCATAAGGAGAAGATACGGTTTTGCGCCAGCCATAGAGCGCCACAGGCAAAGCCGTGAATCAGGCGGGGGATTCCATCTGCCACTCGGATTCCAGTCAGTTTCAGTTCCCATAACATCCAGAAGCGCGCACAAAAAGCTAAAACGGTATGGAACACCGTTTGCAAAGGTTAGTTTATTCATTTTGCGCATCTTCTCTGATACCCATTTGGTTATTTCAAAGACAGCAAATCCTTTGTACAGGGCTGTTTTTTTTGAATCCGAATCAAACACGAGCGGAACAGTTGTGTGCTTAAAATGGTCTCTGCGGTAATTTAAATCGCTCGTCACATAACCTTCAAGCGAATCAAGATATTCGCCATCTAAAATGGCGAAGGCGTTTTTGCCGTAGAGTTTTTCCAGAATCTCGTCGCTCCAATGCCAGTCTGCAAAGTTTGGCTTTTCAGCAAGATAAGGGTTTGGGTTAAGACTCCAGACAGCCCCGTTGCACCAGGGCTCGTTTCGGAAGATGAGAGAGGGTTTGCCATATTCATCATACATAGCAGCCGTTAGCGTAACCTGAGCCGCAACTTTTTGACCTTGATTGTTTGAAGATAAAAGTTTGTCTCTGATTTGAAGAGCGGATTCAAGCGTGCGTGGCGCGTCTTTATCCATCGGCACCCACCAGGTCATAGGCTCGGTGTAACGAAAACTCAAAATTCTGTTCGCGTCGTCAAACGCGACATTGTTATCTCCCTCATGATATTTAAAGCCAAAATCCTGCCAGCCCTCAACCTTGCTCACATCGGTAAATGGCATCCATATCCCCTGCTCTTTTGATCTTACTTCAAAATACTCGGGGAAGATTTGCATATATTTTTGTAATGCAGCGCGAAATCCCCATTGTGGTTCAAACTTGTAAATTACAAATCTGAATTCGGCGGAGTTTGGGAAATTGAGAGTGTCCGGAGAAAGTCCGAAGTCGTAAGCGATGAGGAACTGTTTCAAGCCCGGGTGATATACAATGCGATATATTGCTGGTTTAAGCATATCAATGCCTATTGCCAGACCAAACTGCTCGTTGTTTATCGCGGCAATAGGATAAAGGGACATAGCACCTGTGCTTCCGCAATGGGTAGAAACAATGTTGAAATATTCCGAACCAGTATTGATTATTCTCTTGCGCCTTATATCGTCCCACCAATTCCATTGCGTGGCATCCACAGGCAATGCAAACGCCAGAGTTATCGCGCGGTCTCTTAACTCTAAACTTGTTATTTTTCCTGAGACTTCAATATGGTCGTTTTTTTCAAGAATTTTATAATCAAGTTTTAAATGTAAAGCTGGACTTTCGCCGCCGTTGATTAAATAGACATCGCTGTTCGCCGCCACATCGCGCGCGAGGAAGCCAAACGGTCTTGATTCGTATTTCTGGTTTTGAGACCCCGAAAGCAGGTCTTTGTTATTTAACAGGAGCGATACATTGCTGTTTCTGATAATCAATTTAAGGTTGTCCCGTGTGGAAAATATTCGTTCCTCTTTATCTTGCGTCTGAAAACTGTTGCTCGTAATCGGGCTCGCCTGCCAGAGGAAAGAACCCGCATCAGTTCTAATTTCGCTCACAGACACATCATCAAACCAGACTTTTCCAGAGTGGTTTCTAAACAGACAGTACAGGGTTAATGTTTTAATCGGTTTTTCTGGCGTTATGATAATTTCTTTTCGTTCCCAGTCGTGGGTTCCACAATGGAAATTTGCGGTCTGCCCCCAGAGCGGCGAACCATCATCGTAGATTACGTCTACATAAAGAGAATAATTGGCGTCTGCGCCGCCACTTACATTTTCGGCTTTGCTCCAGCCGCTAACGATTATTGGCAGTGGGGCGCGCTGGTTGAGGTTTAATGTTTGAGAAGCACCAGACCTACCATCCGACCTTGCGTTTGACATTAAAATCGCCGTTGTTCCGTTGCGTCCTTCACCAGGCGCAAAGGAAAAACCGCTTTCGTATTTTTTCCATACACCCTGTTTTGCGATTTCATCAAATGATGGATTATTCAAAAGGTTTGATTCAGAGTTGTGGCTCTTGATGATTTTTAGAATAGGTTGCTCGGCGGATTTGTCTCCTGCGGCGGTTAATGAAGACCAAATTAAACAAAAACAAAGCAGAACACAAATCGCAAACGCATTGTGACGTATATTCATAGTTTTAATTTATACTGTTCAACGCATTTTGTCAGCAAATTGAAATACTCGCGCGCGGTCTGGTCCCAGTCGTATTGTCTGGCGTAACTAATTAACAATGTTTTATCAGGCGGATTTTTGATTGTGTCATAAATTGCCTCTGCTATTTTCTTCGGCGAACGTTCATAAACCAGTTTACCGAGCGTACTGTTTTGAATTATCTCAGGAACGCCTCCGACAGCGGTTGCTACAACCGGTAAACCTGTTGACAAAGCCTCAAGCACCACGTTTGGAACACCCTCGTTATGGCTCGTTAGACATAGAACATCCGCGGCTTGCATATAGACTGTGATCTCTTCGGGTCGTTTTCTTCCAGCAAAAATCACATTATTTTTAAGACCGAGGTCTTCAGCGCGTGATTCTAATTTAGATTTTAAAACGCCGTCTCCAATGAAGGCAATCAGCGGATTTTGCGGCTTATACTCATCAACAAATTTTGAAAACGAATCCAGAGCAAGCAATGGGTCTTTTATTGGCAAAAAGTTGCCCACAAATAGAATCAGAATTGAATCCTGCGGCAGATTAAGTCTAACACGGGCATCGGTTTTGTTGCCCGGTTTAAATAGGTCCTGCTCAACACCATAGTAAATCGTGTGAACCTTTTTGTTATTAAACCCGGACTCTATTAATAATTTTGCCAGACTCTGGCTGACAGTAACGATTGCCGCTGCGTTTTTTAACTCTGTCAGGATAATTTTTCTCCTCACCGGGTTATTGATATACTGGTGAATGTCAGTACCAAGAGCGGTAGCGACCAGCGGTATTTTAAGTTGCTCCGCAATTTTTGAAACCGCACAGGCGTCCGGAAAAATCCATGACGCAAGAACAACGTCAAATTTAAATTCGTTATGAAGTTTCTTTATCGAGGATTTTAGAAATAGTCTCATTAAAATATGGTTAAACCTGCTTCCATAAATCGGGACATAAGGAACAACGCTGTAAATCGGTTTTACGGCTTGGTCCTGCGGACAGGATTGGAATTGTTTTATGAATAAAAAACCCGGTCGCAGAGAAATGACCCTGATATTACAATACTTTGAAAGATGTCTGGTGAATCGGGCGTTGTAAATTCCCCGGTTAAAATCCTTTTTATCAGGAAAAAGATTTGATATGTAAAGCAGGTTCATTTGATATCGCGTTTATAACGGATATTGCGGCAGAGATGCGGACTTAAATCAAGCCCGGCTTCAGCCGAATGAATCAGATTAACCATCTCCCGCGCTGTCACATAATGATATTTAAAGCGGGCATTTTCCTGACAGAATTTCTTCAATTGCTCGTGAAAGCTCATCATTTGTTCGCCGAGCAACATATTCATATTTTTCTCAATACCGCCGTGCGTGTGCAATTTTATAAAAATCCAGTCCAGCTTTCCTGCTATATGAATATGAAGACGAATCCACAATTTAAGTCGTATCAGGGTTGGCGGATTTATATCTGTTAGGTCTCCGTTTTCTATTCGCGGAAGGAAACCGAATTTTCTCCATCGCCAGTTCAAACCCAGTGGACCTTGAACGAGGAGGAGTTCGTTTTCGCGCGGTCTTGAAAAGGTCGGATTAGT
>JBAMMJ010000062.1:8048-9942 GCA_039793825.1 Verrucomicrobiota bacterium
GGATTAGTCTTTGAAACAATATTTCCGAAGGCTCTTACAGGTTCGCCATAATCTATTGAACGCGGGCGATTTGTCTCTTTAACATAATATATGGAGTTTATAATTTTTGATTGAGTAGGGTGCGGAGCCGATGGCATTGTAAAATCTGCGTAACAACCGGTTTTTCTGAGGATTTCTATTTCGTTGTTTACGCCGCAATGTAGCCCCTGCGGGTGCGAGTTGGTTAAAGCCCAGTCTCCGTGTATAAAACCGTATCGGATTGAGCCGCTTTCATCTTTACATAAAAAGCCGTATTTTCTGAATTCGGCAACGGCTTTAAGCAGTTTGTCTTCAAGAGCGGCTGAGGAATCGGCGTTGTGGTGAAGGTGAACTTCAACTTCCGCGCCAGTCCGGTCGCAAATAGTTTTTAATTCAGACAAAATATCAGGATCGGTTTGTTCTGCCGGATAAAAAAAGGTGTGTCGCGGCGGCACAGCATCGGAGTCAGAAAACCTTTCAATTATTTTTGGAAAATGTTCCTTCCAGAACCGCATTCTTTTCAATGCCCCATTTTTATCGGTCTGATGCAATGGTTCAAAATGGTCGCAGATAGCGATTATGAGGTGAATAAAACCCGACTGCGGCAACTCAACCCTGGGTTGCCTGATATACGTTGGCAGCCATTGATTTATCGCCTTATACACTGTTTAATCGGTGTTTGCGCTATTCCAGGTTTGCGGATTCTTGTTTTTAAGATAATAGACGAATCCCGTTATAACCTGAAGGTTTAAAAACAAAAATCCTGCCGGGATAGAAAATATTTTAAGTCTTGTATTTTTGAAAACTAAACCGACCGCGGCAAACAGATATAACAGAATTTGAGCGCCAAAGGTAATTTTATAAAACGGCATAGACAGAAGCGGAATGTTTGAAAGGAAAATTGCAAGCAATAGAAATGGACCGGCGAGTCTTAGATATTTATGCGATATTAATTGCCAGAAAAGTCTATTTTTAAATGGAATCAACCATTGCGGATATCTAAATAGCATCTGAAAATTGCCTGCGAGCGTTCGTTGTTTGCGGATTTTTTCTTTTTCTGGTTCAAGCGGCTGCGGGTCGTATGCGAGTGCGGAATTGTCATAAAGAATTCTAAAACCTTTCAATGCAATCCTCATCGGAATCACAACATCGTCTAAAATTGTGTCTGGCGGCAAAGGCTCAAATAACTCCTTTCGTATAGCGTAAACTGCGCCGGTGCAACCGATGCAGGAATCAATCAATGCTTCACTGGAGCGCAGCATTTTTTCTATCTTCCAGTACAGGTCAACCCCTGTTCCAACAGCGGATGAAGATGGGTCTATCTCAAGGGCGCCGCTTACTGCACCGGCCTTAGAATCGGAAAAATGACCGATCAGTTTCCTTATCGTGTCCGGAGCAAATCTCTGTCGGGCGTCGCAAAATACTATTATTTCACCGGAACAGAGGTTTAAAGCAGTGTTAATTCCAGTCGGTTTTCCTGAACGCCGCTTCAGCCTGATTAATTTAACGTTCGGATTATTGAACGATTCTACGATTTCGTCAGTTTTATCAGTAGAACCGTCGCTTACCACCACAATTTCAAGCAAATCGGATGGATAATCAGACGCGAGAAGATTTTCAATTTTTTGTTTTATTTTGTCGGCTTCGTTGTGGACAACCAGGACCACCGAAACTGCTGGAAGAGTGGAAAAATTGTGTTTCTGACAGGGCACCCTTCTAAGCTTTGATAAAACAAAGCTTAGCAACGGGTATCCTGCAAATGTGTAGAAAAGAATAGTTGCGGAAACCCAGAATGTTATTAGAAAGATGTTTTCTGATGACATAACAAGCGCCCACCATCAGAATTTTTTCATTACATATTGCCAGAACCAGATTA
>JBAMMJ010000063.1:0-9921 GCA_039793825.1 Verrucomicrobiota bacterium
AGTATGAAAATTTCACGTTTAATAGTTTTACAAACATTTTTATAGCAGTGGTTTTCTTTGGCAATTATGGATTATATTCGCAAACAGGCTTGCCTCAGGAGAAAACTGCTCTTTCAACTTCGGGGACAACTGCTTCATCAAGGGGCATATTGAACGATTGGTTAAGCAGCCGTTCTGAAGCGATGAATAAAATTGATGTGGGCGGTCAGTTCAGGCTGAGATACGAAGTCAAAAACCGCGCCGGCTCTTTTCCATCCCGCGATTTTATTGCGACAGGTGTGGATAATGTTAATGCATTTTTACTATTAAGATAAAAGCTTCATATAGGCTATAAACCTGACGAATGGATTAAATTTTATGTTGAAGGAAGGGATAGTTCTTCTTCCGGGGACGACAGACAGACAAATCCCGAAACTGATCACTTTGACTTGCATCAGGCATTTTTGGAGGTAGGTAATAAATCTGTGTTTCCGATTTCTTTAAAAATCGGAAGACAGGAGATGATTTATGGCGATGAGCGGCAGATAGGCGCTTTAGATTGGGGAAATACCGGAAGGGTTTTTGACGCAGCAAAGGCAAGATATGAGACCGAAAAACTATGGATTGACGCGTTTGTCGGGCGTGTTGTCTTGCCTGATGATGGCGAATTTAACGAGCCTAATGACTATGACTGGTTGTGGGGAATATACGGGTCATCTAAAAAGCTATTGCCGTGGCAGGAAACGGATGTTTATTTTCTTGTAAGAAACGTTGGCAAAGACTCTCCCAACGCTATTGCTCCGGGGATTGGCGGTCCTGCGGCGCGTGATATTTATACTTTAGGAATGCGCGTCAAATCGTTGCCCGGAAAACTTGGCGGTTGGAACTATGCTGTTGAAATTGCAGGGCAGGTTGGAAGCGTTAATTCCGCTGGCTTGAGGCGTAATCACGAAGGATTGCTGGCAGACGTTTCAACACATTACACCTGGCGCAAAATTTGGGGCGAGCCGTTTCTCGGTATAGGATATACTTATGCTTCAGGCGATAAAAACCCTGACGACGATGTAGATGAAACCTACGATATTTTGTTTCCGACAAACCATAAGTTTTATGGGCTGATGGACCTGTGGGGACCGCGAAACATTAATAGCGTTCGCCTGTTTGGCGGGATAAAACCTAGGTCCAATCTCTCGCTATCAACAGATTATCATTTAGTATGGCTTGCCGATGACCGCGACTTTTTTTATCCGGAGTCCGGAGCCGGTAGGTCAGGAAATGGATACGGACGCAATTCCCAGTACGGCAAATTTGTCGGTTCTGAATTAAATCTCATCGTTTCTTACAATATAAAGAAATTTGCTGAAATTCAGCTCGGATATGGTCATTTTTTTGTTGGCGATTACATAAAAGAGTCAATATCCAACTTTATACCAAATAGGGGTTACAAAGACGCGGATTGGTTTTATATCCAGACAAAATTAAACTTTTAAAGTGGGTAATCAGGTAAAGCTCTGGCATTTAATGGCTCTGACGTAGTTAATTGGAGGAAGAATTTAATTGGGCGTTTCAACATTTTAGACAAAGAGTGGTTGTTGGTATATTTTAATCAAGTAATGACTGGTTTTTTTAAGAGAATCGGTATTTTAATATTTGTGATTGCGGCAACGCTTTTTTGCAGGGTTCCACTTTACGCAGAGGCGATGCTTCAATTGTTCAATTTAAGTTGGAAAGAGGTTATTGAAAAGATTCCTGAAATTGCCGAAGCCGGCTACACAAGTCTGTGGCTTCCTCCACCCGGCAAGGGGAGTTCAGGAGCATATTCAGTTGGGTATGATTTGTTTGATCCGTTTGACCTGGGTGATAAAGACCAACGAGGGAGCGTCAGAACCCGATATGGAACAAAAGAGGAGTTGATTAAGCTTGTTGAGATTGCACATCGGTTCGGGTTGCGGGTTTATTTTGACAATATAATGAATCATCGCGGTTTTGATGTTCCCGGTTATGATGTGAACACACCGACAAATCTGTATCCGGGGCTTGCGCCTCAGGATTTTCATCTTCAAATTACGGCGCAGGGATTTTATCGCAACACGAGCAACATTCGGGATTATAGCAGTGTGTGGCAGGTCTGGAATTTGAGTTTAGGGGGACTTGTTGACATTGCGCAGGAGAATCCAAATGCAAATTTTGGCGTTTACGAGGGGGCGCAGGCGCAAAAAATTTCGTTTGTTCGGCAGCCGAGAAATCCTGAATATTATGATTTTCATCCAACGAAAGGCAGGGTAGGTTTTGGGAATGTGACGCAGAGCGATCTTGATGCGAACCCGAATTTTTACAAAGAGGATGTCAACACTTATCTAATTCGCAGTGTGCGGTGGTTTCTTGATACAACAAAGTGCGATGGTTTTCGGTTGGACGCTGTTAAACATGTTCCGGATTATTTTTTTGGGAAGCAAAGTGGGAGCGACAAAGATACGAGTGACGCGGGTTATATTGGAAATATTCAGAGGCAATATAACATAACCCACGGTTTTACTGATGTGAACCATCGGGACAGCAATTTTGACACCGAGCGGAGTCGGGATGACGCCTTAGTGTTTGGCGAGCATTTAGGTGAACCGCCCGGATATGGTGGCTATATTGATGCCGGGATGCGGCTCCTTGATAATCCTTTGAGAAATTATCTCAATAGTGTGCTTGGTAATCCGTCCGCAACGCTTGCTGGACTTGACGGGAGGGATTTTGGAGGATTTGCGGCTTCTGTGCGGGTTATGCATGCGCAGAGTCATGACAACGATTATGCAGCGCGGCGGGAATTACAAAATGCCTATTATTTTATGAGAGAAGGCATTCCGCTAATTTATTCAGATGGCTATAATAAATCGGATTCCTGCAATAATTGCGGCGGTCCGTTTCCGCGTCACGCTAACGCGCCATATCTTGGGGAATTTGGGGACAATAAGATGCCTGACCTTGCATGGCTTCATCATCAGCTTGCGCGCGGGGGAACGAGGCCGCGATGGAGCGATAACGACATAGTGGCTTTTGAGCGGTATGATTATCGCGAGGGTTCTTCTTCCAACCCACAAGACCAAACCACTGTGCTTTTTGTGATGAACGATAATTACGGTTATCCGGGAGATATTAGCTTTGACGATGGCGTTCCACAAAAAACTGACGGCACATTTTATGAATGTTTTCCGGTGGAGAATTCGCGAGGCGTTGGGCTTGTGGTTGGTTTTCCACCGGGGTCGGTTCTTGCGCAGTTAGCGGATTGTCCGGGAAAAGAGCGAGTATGTTCGCGACTGCTTGTGCGGCAGGCGACGAGCAACCGCCAGGAGGCGATTGACACTATGAATGATCCCAATCCGGTGAATCGCAAGGTTTATGTTGGCTCACAGGCGATTTCGCCCGAAGGGGGCGCAATTGAATTAAAAGTGCCTTCTGGAGGTTATGTTATTTATGGTTATCAGTTTCCGGAAGCAAGTCGTGTTGCCTTCAGGGACGCAATTACGTTCAGGCAGAACGGCGGAATTGTTCCGCGGATGACGATATTGAGAACAGACGGCAAGGATGGGGATGTGAATTTTAATCCGATTTATCCTTTTAAATACCGCGGTTCGGTTGACCAATATGGAAATTTGAGACGAGGGACAAATGTTGGTCCCAGAACGTATGCGATAGACGTTCCGGTTATAACAAATAGTCAGTTTGATATTGAAATTGTGACCGACGCTTCAACTGTGAACACTCTTGTGAAGATGGATGGGGGCATAGATTTGAACAGTCATCTTGGGATCGGACCGACAAATGGATTTGACCGACGGGACAACAAACCCGGTACGGCTACGGATATTTTTCTTGGATACGAGCAGGCAAAATTTGCGAAGAGGTGCGGACCTGAAAAATTTGCGTCAACGAATGTTGCTTATAACGCGGTAGTTTCAACATTTGCTGAAACTTATTATTACACTGTAGGCGGCGCTTCGGGGATAATTTCTGGTGCTGGCGGGGGCGCGTCTATAACGACTGCGACAGCAGGCTGGGTTTATCACAATCCATCAAGGCCGGTGAGCGCGGTTGGATATTCGTTTTCAACACAACGCGTCCCGTATCAGGCGGTATCAAATCAGGATGTGGAAATATGGATAAAGGTTGGGTACCAGTTTAACATTGACAGATGCTATGTGTATTATACCACAGACGGCTCAAACCCGGAGGGTTCTTTTGGCGTGGGGACCGGTTCAACAAGGATTGCGCAGGGTGTTTTTATGGCTGACGATTCACAGGATGGGACAATTGATTGGTGGAAGGCAATTATACCTGCGCAGTCCAATGGGACGACTGTGAAGTATAAAATTGGGCTTTATAAAAATTCAATATCGCCGATTTCGGATGCTGATGTTGCCAAACTATATGGGCTTACTCAATTTTCTATTAACGGATTCAATCCTGCATCTGCTGTTGTGTGGGTTCATAATAACCTGAACACAAATCATACGCGGATTGGGCTTGAAGAGGGCTATCACATCGTGCGGGCGCGGGCGTTTTTGCCGCGCGATGGCAAATCAAGCGTGTTTAATACGTTCATACAGACATTTTATTACGACGCGGCGCCGCCACAGGGGGAAATTGTTTATCCATCAACTGATGGGGAGATATTGAGGAGTCGGGAATACGGTGTTGTAGTCCGAACTGATGAAACCACGACATTGGTTGAATACAACATTATTGATAACGATCCGAATAATGATGACGCGGCGACCGGCTATAACAATGGCAATGGTATGACAAATAACGCGCCAATTTTTGTAAAAGCCCGTGAAGTGACGCCGACCGAATCCATAACCCGACAATTTTCTAATTATCCGAAGGAATTCAGGTTTTCCTATTTAGCGGTTCCGTCTTCTGGCGAGGCGACGATAACAGTGAGGTTATATGAGGCAACCTCAGGTATAATTCCGAACAGGGTGCGAGAACTGAGACGAAGAATATTTGTTAGTGCGCCGCCACAAAATATGTTCGTGGCTTTTCCTTCTTCAGATTCGGAGACTATTATGCTTGATAGAAACGACATATACACAATTGTTGCGAGATTTTCAGAATCGCTTCCTTCAAACATTACGAATTTTTCAATTTATATTAACGGTTCTTTTCAGCCACGTTATTCTGCGGCAGGGTTGGCGGTGTATTATTTCTACGATCAATTGCCAGGCGACGGTATGAAAGAGCTGCGATTTGACTGGAAGAATATGGCTGAAGGGGAAAATCTTATTGAAGTTCGCTATAATGATGGCGCAATTGCTTTGCAGGCTTCCAGGATTGTAAAAGTAAAATTCAGTGGCGCGACGGTCTCATTTGTTGCGCCACCTTATTTTGATGAATATGGAAATCATCCATTCACTATTGTTTTGCCGATGAAGCCCGATCCTTTGCCTGAGGAGCGGCGGTATGACATTGTGGTAGAGACAGATTTACAAATAACGAACCTGTATATCGGTTTTAATCCGCCGATGTTTGTTGGCGGTTGGGCTGTGCCAGATTTATCATTTCAGAGTAGTAGTTCAAAACGTTGGGTTTTTGGGTGGACAAATCTTACGGAAGGAACATTTACAATTCTTGCCACAGCGTATTCTTTCAATACTATTACAGAGACTCAACAGGTTAAGGTTGTATTTAAATCTGTTGATACTGACAGCGACGGATTGCCTGATGATTGGGAAGTTGCAAACGGGCTCGGTCCGCGTGATCCGACCGGTCAAAACGGTGCCTCAGGAGACCCTGACAACGACGGTTTTTCAAACATTGAAGAATATATTGCTGGCACTGATCCAAAAGACTCAAATTCGCTTTTAAAGATTATTTCACTTTCGGCTTCTATTAGGAGGATTGAATGGTTAAGCGTTCCTGGTAAATCGTACAATGTTTTAGGGAAAGAGGACATTGATTTGCCGTTTACAATGATAGCGTCAAACATTCTTGCGACAAATACATCAACCTTCTATATTGACACGCAATCCAGCGGGCGCAGATTTTATAGAATTGAGGTTCAGAAAAATTAAAGAGAGCGGCAAATTTCACAAATAATAATGGCTGCCCGACATGGATTTGAACCATGACAAACAGATCCAGAGTCTGCTGTGCTACCGTTACACCATCGGGCAGCCCTATCAAAATAGTATCTAATCTTTCTTTTGAGTCAAGTTATTTGAATCCGATTTAGTCCGAATTATTGGCGAGGCGGGAAAATTATTGGAGGTCGGTTTCTTCTGGTTTTAATTTTTAAAGTAATGAATTCAGCGATAAAGCCGTAATTGTGGTTGATATAACCAGAGCATTGGAAGATAGCCGTCAGACGATTAGCAAACTGTTTGTTTACCGGGAGTATTCTGGAGCTGTTGGTTAAAGTTTTTTATTTTATATCTGGCGACAGCGATTTATATGTGTATTAAAAGCGGCGAAATATTGTTAATTAAATGGCAATTTTTTTACGTTCGTGTAAATTAGAGACATTGTTGAGTATCTTTTGGTTTGGTAACAATAGAACGAGTTGCAAAAATGGCGCAGGAATACAGGCTAATAACGAAGAATTTGATAAAACCGGATTATACGTCGGACATTGAATGTTATTTGAGACACAACGGTTATGAAACGTTGCGCAAAGCGCTTTCATTAAAACCGCAACAAGCTCCTGATGGAAAAGTAATATCGCCTCAAGAACAGTTGCGCAAAGAAGTAATGATTTCTGGCTTGCGTGGGCGTGGAGGAGCCGGGTTTTCCTGCGGTTTAAAATGGTCATTTGTGAAACACGATTCTGGAAAGCCGATTTATCTTATTTGCAACGCGGATGAATCTGAACCGGGAACATTCAAGGACCGCGTTATCATTCATAAAGACCCGCATCAACTGCTGGAGGGAATGATAATTGCCTGTTATGCCAATAATGTTCATCTTGCGTATATTTATATTCGCGGCGAGATGATGGATGGGGCGAAGATTCTTCAAAGGGCTATAAACGAGGCAATGGAGAAAGGATTTCTTGGGAAGAATATTTTAGGCAGCGGATATGACCTTGAGATTTACATTCATCGTGGTGCGGGGGCGTATATATGTGGTGAAGAGACGGGTTTGATTGAATCGCTTGAAGGCAAGCGCGCCTATCCGAGAATAAAACCACCCTATTTTCCGGCGGTGCTTGGATTATATCAGTGTCCAACAATTGTCAATAATGTTGAAACGCTTGCCGCTATCAAACATATAATAGAAATGGGAGGCGCTGAGTATGCGCGGCTTGGTTTGCCGAACAACACGGGTACCCGGCTTGTATGTTTGAGTGGCTGCATTGTGAAACCCGGGGTATATGAGATTGAGGTGGGCAAGGTTACATTGAGAGAACTGATCTATGATTCATCCTTTGGTGGGGGATTGCGTCCGGGACGAAGCCTCAGAGCCATCATACCCGGCGGCACGAGCGCAAAGGTTTTTAGAGCGGATGAAAAGGTGGGTCTAAAGCATAAAAAAATAGATGGCAGTATTGAGGTTGTAGAACAAGATGTGCTGGATTTGCCGTATGATTTTGACACCATTGCCGCCGCAGGTTCAATGTCCGGGTCGGGCGCGATAATTGTTCTTGATGATTCGGTGGATGTGATAGAGGCGCTTGCCAATATAGCTGAATTTTACGCTCATGAAAGCTGCGGTCAATGCACGCCGTGCAGGGAAGGTTCGCTCTGGATGAGCAAGATTCTTCACAGGTTTGAGCGCGGAATGGGCAGGAAAAAAGATATTGAGTTATTGCTTAAGGTGGCTGGAAATATTGGAGGGGGAAAGACGGTCTGCGCCTTTGGCGACGCCTGTTCATTTCCGGTTCAAAGTTTCGTTGCTAAATTTAAAGAAGAATTTGAAAAACGCGCTGCGTTTTGAGATTTGTCCTGCTATAAACAGAGGTTGCAAACTCAAAGCAATTCGGGTATTTTTTTAACAATTTTAAGTAAATGGCGAAGACGGGGTAGCAGGTTAAGAGAATGGAGACTATCAAAGTAAAGGTAAATGGGAAAGTTGTAGAAGTGCCCGCGACGATGCCCGACCCGGTAACCGGCAAGCCGATTCCCACGACTATGATTCAAGCCTGTCGTATTGCCCGTGTTACTGTTCCCCATTATTGTTATCATCGTAAACTGCCTATTGCTGGAAATTGCAGGATGTGTCTGGTTGAATATGGAACGCCGGTGATGGGACCGGACAAAAAACCGTTGCTTAATCCCGATGGCACGCCAAAGATAGCAAAATCACCGCGTCCGGCAATTGCCTGCGCAACCCCGATCACGCCTGGAATGGAGATTTATACTGATACCCCTGAGGTTAAAAAGATGAGGGAGGCGGTGCTTGAATTTTTGCTTATCAACCACCCGCTTGATTGTCCGATTTGCGATCACGCAGGGGAGTGTAAATTGCAAGAATATTCATTTGATTATGGGGCGCCGGTTAGTGAATTTATTGAAACAAAGGTTTATAAACCCAAGCAGGTTATTCTCGGACCGCGTATTATTTACGACGCCGAGCGCTGCATACTCTGTACACGTTGCATACGGTTTACGCGCGATATAGTTGGCGATGATGCGTTGGGGATTGTAAATCGCGGCAGTTATAGCGCCATAGCAACCTATCCGGGGCGTTCTTTTGACAACAATTATACGTTGAACACGGTGGATATTTGTCCGGTTGGGGCGTTGACCTCGCGGGATTTCAGGTTTCAAATGCGGGTGTGGTTTTTAAAACAGACAAAAAGTATATGCGCCAGTTGCGCCACAGGTTGCAACATTATAATTGATTCAAGAAATAACATTATTTACCGCTACAGACCGCGCGAAAATGACTTTGTCAATAGTTGCTGGATGTGTGACTATGGTCGGCTTAATTACAAATGGATAGGCAGAAAGGATAGGCTTAGCGTCGTTGTTGCAAAAGATAAAAATGGAGTTCGCGAAGAGATTGATTGGACGACTGCGCTAAAAGAGATTGCCGCTCATTTAAAAGGCGTGAAATCAGGAACGGTATCTATTATTGCAACGGCGCGTCTGAGTAATGAAGAGTTATGGTTGCTTTCTAAAATAAAAAGGTTGACCGGGGCGGTTAGCGATTCGGTTCCTCGTTATGATAAAGGAGACAATTTTCTATTAAATTCAGATAGAAATTCTAATACAAATGGCGCAATTTTGACTGGAGTATCTGCCAGACCAATTGGAAGTAATTTGCAGGAGATGAAATCTGCCCTTGAATCAGGTGTTATAAAAACCCTCATAGTGTTTGGAGAGGATTTAATGAAAATCGGTTTTACGCCTGTTCAACTGGAAAAACTGGATAGATTGATTGTTTGCGATGTTTTGCCGAATGCAACGACGGCGTTTGCCGACTATTTATTGCCAGGTTGCGCATATGTTGAAAAATCCGGTACGTTTACAAACGTAAAATTTCGCGTGCAAAAGTTTTACAAAGCGGTTGAACCGCCGCAGGAGGCAAAGCCGGAGTATGAAATTTTATCGGAACTGCTTTTTCATTTAAGCGGTGAACAATTACCACAAAACGCGCCTGCGTTATTTGATAAAATGGCAGATGAAGTTGTGGCTTTTAAAGGTATGCGGTGGGAAAAATTGGGCGACACTGGAATTCAAATAGATACTGCCGGGATAAAAGTATGAACTGGCTAAATCAATTAAAACCTGAAACTGCTTTTCTTGTGTTTACGGCAATAAAAGCGATCGCTGCCTTTTCAATCCTGATGTTTATGGTCGCCTACGTAGTCCTTGTTGAGCGGCGGGTATGCGCGTTTATTCAGGACAGATATGGACCAAATCGCGTTGGTCCTTTTGGATTGTTGCAGCCGGCTGCTGACGCGGTTAAGGCATTTTTAAAAGAAGATTTCACCCCTGCTCACGTTAAAAA
>JBAMMJ010000064.1:0-9911 GCA_039793825.1 Verrucomicrobiota bacterium
GTTTAGTTTTTACCAATTCTTGACCTTACACTAACTTGTAAGAGGTTAAGGCAATATTCGTGCCATCAATTAAAAAGGGTGGATATTATAATGTGTAATTCATTTATAATGAATGAGTTATAAATATTATAATTATATGCTATCAGATTTTGGGTTTACGATGCGTGGTTATTTTTAATCAATGTGTCTAAATTTGTTCAGAATTATTTTAGTAAAAAATGGATTGATGAGAAATTTAGGATTTTTGGTGTTATTATAATATGTGATATTCTTAAATTTATTGTTTGATTGTAATGAGTTTTTGATTTTATGGTGAAGAAATTTGAAATTAATAATGGTTCGCCTGACGATTTTCAGCGGCAGATGCAGGAATTTATCCGCAAACATTTTAAGGATGCGAACGCGTTCTTTTTGTCTCCAAACGCTGCCGATTATGGCGCGGAGGAAGAATATGTGGAAAGGGAGGACGGGGGGTTATTTAAATTTAATTATAAGCCGCGCGAGATAAAGGAGTATTTAGACAGGTTTGTAATAAAGCAGGACGAGGCAAAGAAGGTGATCAGCGTCGCGTTATGCGATCATTATAATCATGTTAGATTGGCGCTTGAAGGCAAAGAACATCCAAATTATACAAAGCAGAATATTTTGCTTTTGGGTCCGACCGGTGTTGGCAAGACCTATTTAATCAGGTGCGCGGCGGAGTTGATTGGGGTGCCTTTTGTTAAAGCCGACGCGACGAAATTTTCCGAGACTGGATATGTTGGAGCGGATGTTGAGGATATGGTCAGGGAGCTTGTTCGCAGAGCAAATGGCGATATAAAGAAAGCCGAGTATGGGATAATTTACATAGACGAGATAGACAAGATAGCTTCGGCGAGAGAGATGGTGGGGAGAGATGTTAGCGGGCGGGGTGTGCAGACCAATTTATTGAAATTGATGGAAGAGACGGAAGTTCCCGCTCGTTCGCCTCAAGATATTGCCGGTCAGATTGCGGCGTTGATGGACGCTACCCGGCCGAAGGGGAAAAGGCAACCTGCAACGATTAACACCAAACACATTCTTTTTATTGTAAGTGGGGCGTTTGACGGGCTGGAGAAAATTATCCGACGCCGATTGAGGGAATCAAATATTGGATTTGCCGCCAGAACCCCGACGATTCCTGATGATGACAGCATTTTTGAACTGGCTGAGACGCGCGATTTTATTGAGTACGGTTTTGAGCCTGAAGTTATTGGGAGATTGCCGGTGAGGGTCGTATGCCGTTCGCTTTCAGTTGATGACCTGTTTAATATATTAAAATATTCCGAAGGGAGTATTATCAGGCAATACCAGCAGGATTTTGCTGCCTATGGAATTAATGTGGAATTTGCAGACTCAGGATTGAAGAAGATTGCAGAGCTTGCAGCGTCTGAGAGAACTGGGGCTCGGGGATTGATGACGATTTGCGAACGGATTTTACGCGATTTCAAGTTTGAGTTGCCATCAACCAATGTTAAGCAATTCACGGTTGATGAAGCCCTTGTAAATGACCCGAAAGCGGCTCGTTTGAGGCTGATTGAGGAACAGAAACAGAAAGACAAACTTACGGGCAGAGACCAGGCGACTGGATTTGCTGAAGAATTTTCTAAAGAGCATAATTTAAAGATAACCTTCACAGAATCGGCGATTCAAAGGTTGATGCGCGAATCGGAGAGTTCCGGAAAATCTGTGAGTGAATTGTGTCGGGAAAAGTTCAAGGATTACCAATTTGGTTTAAAATTGATTGTGCAGAATACAGGTCAGGATTCTTTTGTAATAGATGAAAACGCGGTAGAGAATCCGGATAAGGTATTAAGCGATCTTGTGGTGGAAAGTTATAGAAAACCGGGAGATTCACAGCAGGCTAACGGAGTTGATCCGAAAAAAGAACAATAATAGGAAATGGCTATTCAATATTTTGATATAATATGTATTGGAATCTTGATTTAATGTGTTTAGGAGGTGTTCCTAGGGGTGTCGGACAATGTTTAATTGCGGTGCGTTATTATGTGTGCCGATTTATTTGAATTATCGTCAAACTCCAGAGGCGAAGGAGAGGAAAGAGAGGGCGAAAGGCAGGGGCGGTTTGTCCCGCTTGCTGCAAGGATGAGACCGCGAAACCTTGACGAGTTTGTTGGACAGACCCATATATTGGGGAAAGGGCAACTTCTCCGCAGGGCGATTGAGGCGGATCGGATTCAATCGTTAATTTTTTACGGACCTCCGGGCACTGGCAAGACATCCCTTGCATATATCATAGCGAATCAGACAAGAAGCAGGTTTGAACGACTTAGCGGGGTTGAGTCAAACGTAGCTGATATCCGACGGGTTCTTGCAATTGCAGCAAACAGGTTGCAGAACACAGGTCAGCCAACAATTCTTTTTATAGATGAAATTCACAGGTTTAATAAAGCGCAACAGGATGTGTTGTTGCCGGATGTTGAAAATGGGACAGTAAGGCTGATAGGGGCAACGACTCATAATCCATTCTTTTTTGTGAATTCACCGCTTGTTTCGCGTTCGCAGATATTTGAATTGAAGCCGCTTTCAGAACAGGAAATCATAGAATTGTTGAATCGGGCTTTGAAAGATGAAGAACGAGGTCTGGGGAAGATGAAGATAAAGGTGGACCCGCAGGCGCTGGAACACCTTGCAAGAGTGAGTGACGGAGACGCGCGCAAAGCGTTAAATTCTCTTGAAATTGCGGCATTGACAACCCCGCCGGATAGTGATGGTGCAATACATATAACGCTCTCTGTTGCGGAGCAATGCATCCAGAAAAAGGCGGTTGTTTATGATGGCGATGAAGATGCCCATTACGATACGATATCGGCTTTTATAAAATCAATGAGGGGAAGCGATCCTGACGCTGCTCTTTACTGGCTTGCGAAGATGATTTACGCCGGCGAAGACCCACGCTTTATAACGCGACGATTAATGATTTGCGCGGCTGAAGACGTCGGGCTTGCCGATCCGATGGCGCTTGTACTTGCGGTTGCAGCGCATCAGGCTGCTGAATTTGTCGGGTTTCCCGAAGCCCGCATTCCAATAGCTGAGGCAACAATTTATATCGCAACGGCAAACAAGAGCAACAGCGCGTATCTTGCGATTGATGCGGCATTGGAAGATGTAAAAAGCGGCGTCACGTTGTCTGTTCCTGATCACTTGAAGGACGCACATTATTCCGGCGCTAAAAAGATTGGGCATGGCGAGAATTACAAATATGCCCACAGTTTTGAAGGACATTTTGTCGCACAGGATTATCTGGGGGCTTTTCGCAGATACTACGAGCCAACCGAACAGGGAGTTGAGAAAAAGATTAAGGAGAGGGTTTCTCAATGGCGGGCTAAATTGGACGAGGTAAAGCTAAAAAGTCAGAGTAAAAAAGAGGGGAAATAAATCAATGGATGTAGAGACGATTTTATTAAAGAAAAAAATAAGGGGAGAGGTCAAAGAATTGCTTCTTCGGATGACGCCCGAAGCTCGCAGAGAACAATCTCTTGCTGTCTGTAATAAATTAAAGGGCTCATCGTTATGGAAGAACTCTGAACGGGTTTTGGCGTATGCGCCGATGAATTGCGAGGTAAATATCTGGAATCTTGTGATTAAAGGCATCGGGTCAGGCAAAATTATTGCCTTGCCTTTTTATGTAAAAGAGTGCGATATTTATGAAGCGCGGATAGTTCGCGATTTGAATAAAGATATCGTTAAAGGAAAATTAGGCATTCGGGAGCCCGATGAAAAATGCGAAAAAATTGGGTTTGACGAGTTTGATTTGATACTGGTTCCCGGTGTTGCATTTTCCAGAAATGGGTATAGGCTTGGCAGGGGAAAGGGTTATTATGACAGGATGCTGGTAGAGGTAAAAGGGATAAAGTGCGGGATTTGTTTTGAATGCCAGTTTGGGTGGGAAGTCCCTGTTGAGCCGCATGATGTAAAATTAGATTGCATTATAACGCCCTCACTATGGTGGTGGAGTTGGGAAGCCAGCGGTGAGGAGAATGAATGAACTTGCTGGCTGATCATATAATACTTATTGTTGTATGCCTCGTGATAGGGGTATTGACGGGGGTGCTTTGTTTTTATTTATTTTCAAAAAATTCCGTTAAAAACGCCCAAAGAGAGGCTAAACTTTTGCTTGAAAACGCCAGACACGAGGCGGATAAAATCAAAAAGGAGGTTGAACTTCGCATAGCTGAAGAAGAATTAAAGGCGTGTGCTAATGCCGAACGATTAATTAAACAGAAATTGGATGAGCTGGATGGTCTTCGCCGCCGCATTGAGGAAAGGGAATCGCTTGTTAATAAGCAACTTGAAAACATCTGTTCAAGGGAGAACGAATTCAAAGTAAAATTTGAGCAACTATTGAAAGAGCGACAGGAGATTGAAGAGCAACGGAGGAAACTTGGTGAGATTGAACGGGAATGGAGGTCTAAACTGGAAAATTTGGCTGGTCTTCCGATTGCAACGATTCGCGAACAGTTGATGAAGGAAATAGAGAAAGAGGTGGCGCGCGAGGCTGGGGCGTATATCCGCAGAGTGGTTGAACAGGCGAAAGAGAATGCCGCCGAAAAAGCAAGGGCGATTCTTGCCACGGCGCTGCAGCGATATGCAGGAGAATACACATTTGAGAGCACGACTGCGACGATAACATTGCCCAATGATGAAATAAAAGGCAGGATTATAGGCAGAGAGGGGAGAAACATCCGGGCATTTGAAAATGCGACCGGGGTAACGGTTTTGATTGATGAGACGCCGAACGCCGTTGTATTGTCCGGGTTTGATCCTGTGAGGCGTGAGATTGCGCGCGAGGCGATGAGCAGGCTTATTCTTGACGGCAGGATACATCCAACGCGGATTGAAGAGGTTGTTCAAAAGGTGCAGCAGGAGATGGACGAGGCAATTATTCGCCATGGGGAAAACGCGGTGTCAAGGCTCGGTTTATCTCCGATGCATCCTGAAATTTTGCGGATGTTAGGTAAACTTCATTACAGACAGAGTTATAGTCAGAATTTGCTTGAACATTCTGTTGAGGTTGGATTTATAGCCAGTTTGATAGCCGCCGAGATGGGACTGGACCCTGTGATTGCGAAAAAGATAGGGCTTTTGCACGATATTGGGAAGGCAGTCAATCATGAAGTGGAAGGACCGCACGCCGTGGTTGGAGCGGAAGTTTTGAGGACTTATGGCGAATCTGAAATTGTGATAAACGCTGTTGCGTCGCATCACAATGACGTGCCAGCCAAAGGTCCCTATGGACCGATACTCGGGGCAGCTGATGCCATAAGCGCTTCGCGGCCCGGGGCACGTTCGGAAACTTTGGCGACTTATTTAAAACGGGTTGAAGACCTTGAACGAATCGGGGCTTCGTTTTCCGGGGTTGAAAAGTGTTATGCTGTTCAGTCAGGCAGGGAATTGCGAGTGCTTGTTCAGCCGGATATTGTTAGCGACGACGAGGCTATGGCGCTCGCTCGCAACGTTGCAAAAAAGATTGAGGATGAACTTCAATATACAGGACAAATTCGCGTGGTGGTTATCAGGGAAACCAGGTGCATTGAATATGCAAAATAAGGTTGAAAATTCCGCTTGCGCGTCCTGTCTCTAAAACTTTTTGGCTGGTATATTAAGGATTAAGTTTGTAGATTCAATCGTTGATGGGCGAATTGCGGCGAGTTTTTTCATTTTATACAAAGGATTATGGGAAAATCCTGATAGCGATTTTTTTAATTGTTTTTTCAACATTAATTAATTTGTTAAAACCCTGGCCTCTTGCAATTATCGTTGATAGTATACTTGGCAGCAAGCCGATGCCAGAATTTGTAAAATTGTTTCCGATTGAAATAAATATTTCCGAAGATAAGATAAAGCCAATTATATTGTTTGGTTCAGCTACGTTCTTTTTTTATCTGCTACATTCATTTGTGTCCACCTCTTACAATTATCTCTCCATAAAAATCGGGTTGAAAGGGTTGCAAAGGGTCAGAATGGTGTTGTTTTGGACGCTACAACATCTCTCTTTGAAGTTTCACCACGGCAAGACTATTGGCGATCTGATTTACCGCGCCAGTTGGGACGCTTATTCGGTTCAGACTATATTTCAGCAGGGGTTTATTTCTACGATGGCATCGGTGGTTTCTTTAACATTGATGCTCGTTGTTATGGCAAAGTTAAATTTAAGACTGACATTAATTTCCGCGCTGATGATTCCAGTGTTAATTGTTTCATTGAAGATATTCGGTAAAAAGATGATGCAACAGGGGATAGAGGCGCAAAAGGCGGATAGCGAGGTGATAACGTCGGTTCAACAGACAATTGCCGCCCTGCCGCTAATCCAGAGCTTTACGCGCGAAGATGTAGAATCAAAGAAATTTAGCCAGCGCGTAGCGGGGGCTTTCAGACAGCGATTGGCTCAACATTTTTGGGAACTTGTTTACTGTTTTTCCGCAACCACGCTTTTTTCGCTGGTGATTTCCTCTGTGCTTTTGATTGGAGCAGTTGAGGTGCTCGGCGAACGGTTAACTGTTGGCGAGTTACTTGTTTTTCTTGCGTATCTTGGGCAATTTTATGAGCCGTTGAATCAGATTACTCATTCGGGCTCCACCGCCGCTTCGGCGCTTGCAGGTGCCAAAAGGCTTTTTGAAATAATGGATTCAAAGGAAGACATTAAAGAGAAACCAAACGCAAGACCTGTGGTTTATACTAATCAGGCGCAGACTCAAAAGCCTGATGATGGGAGCATAAATTATAAGAACCCTCTTTTTATTCGGGGGCGAGTTGAATTTGAAGATGTTTGGTTTTATTATCGGCACAATGAATATGTTCTGAAAGGGATAAATTTTAATGTTTTGCCGAAGGAGCGGGTTGCGATTATTGGTCCGAGCGGCGCGGGGAAAACAACATTGATGAATTTAATTCCGCGCTTTTACGACCCGGTGAGGGGCGCGGTCAAGCTTGACGGGGTTGATCTGAGGGAGTTGCGAATTCGGGATTTGAGGAAGAATATTTCTGTTGTATTGCAGCAACCGTTGATTATTCCTGCGACTGTTCGGGAGAATATTGCTTATGGTTGTCCTGATGCTACCGACGAGCAGGTTCAAACTGCTGCAAGGCTTGCAAACGCCCATTTTTTCATAGAGAAATTGCCTCAGAAATATGAGACCGTTATTGGGGAAGGCGGCGTTATGTTGAGCGCGGGCGAGGCGCAACGGATAAATATCGCACGCGCTTTTTTAAAAGACACACCGATTCTTTTGATGGATGAACCGACATCGGCGCTGGATTTAGAGAACGAGGCAGTCATTATTAGAACCATTTTTGAATTGATGAAAAACAGAACAACAATTCTCATAGCTCACAGAATAGAAACAATCAGGAAAATGGATAAAATTGTTGTTCTACAGGATGGGATGATTACTCAATATGGTTCGCCTTCCGAGCTTGAATCAGTGGACGGTTACTATTCGCGATTGGTTGCCGGAATAGTGTAGAGAAATTAATATTTTGGAACGGACCTGTCAATTTTTTCGCTCCATTCCAGAATTCCGCCGATGACGTTTTTTACATTTTTAAAGCCGTGTTGCTTTAAAAACTCCACAGCCTTTTGCGAACGAGCGCCGCTTTTACAGATGAGATAATATTCGCCCTCCGGGTCAAGTTCTGTATACCGTTTGGCGAAAATGCTTAATGGGATTAATTCTGCGCCGGGGATTCTTGAGATTTTAAATTCTTCTGGTTCTCTCACATCAATTAATCTAAATTTTCTTTTTTCATCTAACAACCGTTTTAATTCCTCTACGGTAATTGTGTCATTATTGGAGTAATTAGCGTTTGGTTCTCTATTCTGGCAGATGTTTTCATAATCTATTAATCTGGTTATGGAGGGGATTTGCCGCATACAGGGCATTGAGGGTCTTTGCGGACTTTAATTTCTTTAAATTTCATTTCCAGGGCGTTAAACAACAAGAGCCGTCCGATCAACGGTTTTCCGGCGCCTGTGGCGAGTTTAAGGACTTCTGTGGCCTGGATTACCCCGATCAATCCTGGTAAAACTCCGAGGACTCCGGCTTCGGCGCAGCTTGGGACGGCGCCTGGTGGTGGAGGTTCCGGGTATAAACATCTATAACAGGGTCCGCCGAGGTGCGGGGCGAAGACGCTTGCCTGGCCTTCAAATTTGAAGATTGAGCCGTAAATATTTGGTTTTCGTAGCATTACGCAGGCGTCATTTGTCAAGTAACGGGTGGGGAAATTGTCGCTGCCATCCACGACGATGTCATATTTTTGAATTATTTCCAGCGCGTTATGACCTGTCAATTTAGTGTCAAAGAGTTCAACCTGAACATCGGGGTTGATTTTTCTGATTGCGTCTCTGGCTGAATCGGTTTTTGCCCTGCCGATATCCAGCGATGAATGGATAATTTGGCGATGTAGGTTTGAAAGGTCTACTTTATCAAAATCTACGATGCCGATTTTACCGATGCCTGCCGCTGCTAGGTATAAAATCACCGGAGAGCCGAGCCCGCCGGCTCCAATGCACAGAACCGACGTTGAGCAAATTTTGGTTTGCCCCGACATTCCGATTTCTGGCAATATTAGATGTCGCGCATAGCGCTGGATTTGATGATGATTCAATTCCATATTAATTACGATATAATAGTCTGATTTAAGCCGTAATCAAGTTAACATAAATTAGGGTTATGTCGGAAGCAAGGGAATCAATGTTGCATAAAACCGGGGGCAATAAAATTACTACTCTCTCGGTGGAAGAGCCTGCGTGCTACATAACAAGCAAGACCAAGTTGAAGCCTGCGCTTGGTATTATACTCGGTAGTGGTTTTCAATCCGTTCTTGAGAGGTGCACTTATGTTCTAAAATTAAACTACAGTTCAATTCCGGGATTTATCAAGCCCGGTGTAGCCGGGCATAAGGACGTTTTGGTGATAGGTTATCTGCATAAAACCCCGGTCATAATACTTGGCGGCAGGTTACATTACTATGAGGGGTATCCGATGTCTGTGGTTACGTTTCCAGTCAGGGTATTGGCGGCAATAGGGGTAAAGACGGTTTTATTGACGAACGCAGCCGGGGGTATAAATAAAAAGTTTAAGCCCGGCGATTTTATGTGCATAAAGGACCATATCAATTTTATGGGAACAAACCCGTTGATTGGTCCTGTTGAATTTAAACAGAAACGGTTTATAGACCTGACGAATTTATATGAGTCTAAATACATTAAAATGATGAAATCCGCGGCAAAGGAGGCAAAAGTTACTATTCACGAGGGAGTGTATCTGGCTGTTAGCGGTCCGAGTTATGAGACTCCGGCGGAGGTCCGAGCTTTTTCGGCGTTGGGAGCCGATGCTGTTGGGATGAGTACTGTTCCGGAGGCGATTGTTGCTAAACAATGCGGATTGGAAGTTGCGGGATTGACCTGTATAACGAACCCGGCGGCTGGATTGAACAAAAAACCGATATCTCATTCAGAGGTGCTTGAGATTGGGGAAAAGATGAGCGTTAAATCGGGTGAGTTGGTGGAGAATTTTGCCAGAATTTATGCAAACTATAAATAAAGTAACTTAGAATGGGAAAACAGGAGTTTGTAAATCTGATTATGATTTAGGCTAAGTTTATTCTGTTCAAGTGAAAGATTATTGAGTCTGTGTTGAAAACAATAATTTCAAAATTATAAAACTATTGATAAAATTAATGTATAGTTTAATTTGTTTTATCTTTTTGAATGAAGTCGGATTTTACATTTGGATTAGAGAACGCCGCCTGGCCTGCATTGCTAATTGATTCTTATGGGACAATAAAGCGAGCGAGCACGAGCGCTGTCACTATTTTTGGCAAGGGGTTGGAGAGTGGTTCGGCGAGTTTGTCGGCTTTATGGTCGGGGG
>JBAMMJ010000065.1:0-9878 GCA_039793825.1 Verrucomicrobiota bacterium
CATAGGACGCGAAGAGTTGTTCAAAAAACTAACGAATATTTTTGGCAAACAACCTTTGCTAATTCCCGCTGGTCCTGAAATCTGTAAAAACGTCGGTGTAGTTTCCGGTGGCGCGGGCGAAGACCTTGAAATAGCAGCGAATGAAAATATTGATACCTTCATAACAGGAGAAGGACCGCACTGGACCTTCTCTGTGGCTGAACTTTTAAAAATAAATGTATTTTATGCAGGTCATTATTTAACAGAAACTCTCGGTGTCAAGGCGCTGGCAGAACATCTTGCAAAAAAATTCAAAATTGAGTGGTATTTTATTGATAATCCAACAGGTCTTTAATAATATTATTTACAACAAGGTTCCAATGTTATGAATTGACCAACGCAAACAAAGAGAATGAGAGTCAATGTCTGATTTTTTTCAAACTGGTGCTATAGCAACGTTGCATAGGCTTGGTCATCCCAATATTGCAAGGTTAGAGGTGGAGTTGGAACGGTATTCTGAAGAGATGCCGATCGGTCTTGTTTTACCCTGTCATATCAAAGAATTAGGTTCAAAAGCGTTAAGAATAATCATTAGAGAGCTAAAGAACGTCAAATATATTAAACAGATTATCGTCGGAATTGACGGAGCAAACATAAGAGGTTTTAGAAAAGCTAAAAAGGTTTTTTCTGCACTGCCACAAAATCCAATCTTAATCTGGAATGACGGACCACGAATCCAACAATTGTATAAAAAACTTGAAGAATCTGATTTGTTTCCAGGTACAATGGGGAAAGGGAGGAATATCTGGACCTGTTTCGGTTATGTGTTGGCAAGTGACAAAGTGAAAATGGTGGCTATCCATGATTGTGACATTTTAACTTATAATCGGGAATTGCTTGCTCGGTTGTGTTATCCTGTGGCGCATCCGAGTTTAGGTTTTGACTTCTGCAAGGGTTATTATGCAAGAGTAAGCGATAGACTTAACGGGCGTGTGATGAGGTTGCTTTTAACACCATTCATCAGAGCCTTAAAGTCAATTATCGGCGCTCATCCGTATCTTGTATATATGGATACATTTAGATATCCATTGGCTGGTGAGTGTTCTCTTGATGTAAGTTTACTTCGTCGTAGTCGTATTCCTTACGATTGGGCGGTTGAAATCGGTATGTTGTCAGAGGTATACAGGAACTGCGCACCGCGTGCAATTTGTCAGTCTGAACTCTGCGAAAACTAAGACCATAAACATCAAGAATTATACCCCCGCGACCCAGAAAAAGGATTAAATAGAATGGCAATTGATATAACGAGTTCATTTTTCAGAAGAATGGCTGCCGAGGGAATTAAGTTAGACGGTGGGCTTTTTGATACACTGTTAATAGCCTATATGCGACAAGCCGAAGATACCTTGCGGTTTTACTCTGCGGATGCAACAATAAATGGGCTTTACTATCCCAGACACGAAGAAGAAAACGCAGTGGCAACATTTGTCAGGAGCATTAGAATAGCCGCAAAAGCGTTTCAAGAAGACCCATTAGGATCGCCGCTGATTCCGAATTGGAATAGAGTTGAATCGGCGTTACCTAATTTTCTGAATGAGCTGCGCGAGGCGGTTGAAGAAGATAACAAACTATAAAATCAATTATTGTTTTCGCTTTTTTGCCAATCAATCACTTTCAAAACAATATAGTGTTGACCATTGAATTTATTTATCTCTGGAGTAAATAGGAGATCAAATCTTCCTGTTGGAAGTTGATTATTATCGTTTCCTACGTGCCACCAGAGCGCTTCAAAAACTGCATTACCATCTGTCACCCACATCTTAACGTGTTGTTTTTCAGAACCAACTCTGATAAGTGGCTTTTGGTGTTTAAGATTACGCGCCAAAAAAATAATTTCTTTATTGCCATTTCCAAAGGGTTCAAGCCTGTAAAGATGTTCAACGAGACCGGATGTCAAATCCGATAACTTAATTTCGCCATCAATTTCTATTGATGGAATAAAATTTTCGCTTTTCAAAGTGCCCCTGGCAATACAATTCAGCTTTTCGCGCAAAAGATTTATCTTATCCGGTTCAATAGTTACTCCAGCCGCCATTGAATGCCCCCCATATTTGACCAGTAGATTTGAACAGGATTTAAGAGCTTCGGTTATATTGAAACCTTCAATACTTCTGCATGACCCTCTGAATAGATTGCCGTCGCCTCCAAAAATTATTGTCGGTCTGTAAAATTGCTGCATAACGCGCGTAGCAACAATACCGACCACACCGATATGCCAATCTTGTTTGGCTTCAACAATTACATAATCGTTATCTGGATTAAATTTATTGTTAATTAACTCTAAAGCCTCCTCTACGATATTGTATTCAATCATCTGGCGTTCCCGATTTTTAGCATCCAATTTTTGAGCCAGCGGCAACGCAATATCCATAGAATCTGCAAGAAGTAACTGAAAGGCTTCTTCTGCGGTTTCTAAACGCCCGACTGCGTTTAATCTTGGAGCAACTTGAAAGCCTATTTCGTGAACTCCAATTGGTTTGCGAGTTGAAGAAACCTCTATGAGACTTGCCAATCCAATAGATGGTTCCGAATTCAACTTTTTTAATCCGGCAGTTACAAGGATTCTATTTTCGCCAATCAATGGCGCTAAATCCGCTATTGTTCCAAGCGCTACGAGGTCTAAATATTTCCGAATATCAATCCTGTGAGCTTCTTTAAAACCTATTTCGCGGGCTCGCTTTAAAATTGCATGAACGAGTTTAAAAACAATTCCCACAGAACATAGCTCGCAAAACTCTTTGCAATTTTTCCTGTCACTATAAAGACGCCGATTTTTAATTCTTCCAAGAATTGGGTTTACCAATGCAAACGCGTCAGGGATTTCCGATGATATTTGATGATGGTCTAAAACTATAACATCTATATTGTGTTTATTTAAATCTTTTATTACCTCTACCGCGTTTGAACCGCAATCAACCGCGAGTATTAAACGAGCGGAATATTTCTCTAAACAATTTTTTATTCCATCACGGCTCAGTCCATACCCTTCATCAATTCTATTTGGCAGATAATATTTTGCGTTCCAACCAAATTTATTTAAAAAATCGTATAAAATTGCGGTTGAGGTAACTCCGTCAACGTCATAGTCGCCAAAAATAACAATCAGTTCATTGTTTTCATAAGCGTGAAAGAGTCGTTGAACCGCTTTTCCCATTTCCGGCATTAAAAATGGATCTGATAAATTCTTGAGTTGTGGCTTTAAGAATATCCTTGCATTATCAGCGTCGTGGATTCCGCGATTGATTAAACATTGTGCAACAATTTCTGGCAGATTAAGTGTTTTTGAAAGGTAATTGGCGGTTAAATCATCTTTTGGAAATACTGACCATCTGTATTTCATCTTATTGAACAGAGTTAGAATTGTTTTTCTTATTCATAAAATTTGAAATGATTGATATTGCAATAGATATCACAATTACACCGGCTATAAAAAGAAGTGCATCATGTGCCTCAATTTTGATTCCGTTCAAAATGTTAAGATTTGTTTGAATGAACGGCAAAAGCATTTTACACCCGATAAAAACAAGTATCACCGACAAACCATATTGCAAATATTTGAAATAACGGATGGCGCCAGCAAGCACAAAATATAACGATCTGAGCCCCAGAATTGCAAACACATTTGACGTGAACACCGTAAATGGGTCGGTAGTTATGCCGAATATGGCTGGAATGGAGTCAAGCGCAAAAATCAGGTCTGTTGTTTCCACCGTTAATAATACAAGGAACATCGGTGTTATTAACAATTTACCTTCTTCTTTGATGAAAAATTTTTGTCCAACATAATTCGGCGTTATAGGGAAAATTTTTCTGGCAAATTTTATAGCGATGTTTCTTTCTGGTTCAGGGACCTTTTCTCCCTTAAACAAGAGCTGAATGCCGCTGAATATTAGAAACACACCAAGCAAATATAAAATCCAGTGAAATTTTGCTATTAAAGCTATTCCTAAAATAATCATTACTCCACGCATAATTAACGCGCCTAAAATTCCCCAGAATAGAACGCGATGCTGGAATTGCTCTGGAACCTTGAAGTAAGTAAAAATTACTGCAATCACAAAAACATTATCCAAAGATAGCGATAACTCGGTAATGTAACCCGCTACAAATTCATGAAAAGCAACACTTCCCCGAAATGGTTTTACAAAGAAAAACGCAAAAATCATTGAAATGCAGAACCAGAATGCAGTCCAAAAAAGGGCTTCCTTAAAGTTTACAGTATGTGCCTCGCGGTGAAATACTCCTAAATCAAGAATCACCGCTATTAATATAAGGATTATAAAAATAATCCAATGAATCGGTGTGATTTCAATAAAACCGAACACAATCCAACTTTTTGAGATATAAATTTAATCTCTGATATTAAAATTGTTAAAATTTATACTTTTGATGTTTTCGCTGCGTAAGGACTTGCAGCAGATTCTTCAATTGTGATCTGCGAAGCAAGTTTTGGTCTTTCACCTTTATGCCAGAACAATACCAGCGCACTCGCAATATAAATACTTGAATAAGTACCTGTTATAATTCCAACAAGGAAGATAAACGCAAAATCATTTATCACACCACCGCCGAATAAATATAGAGACAATGTTGCAAGAAAGACTGTGCCCGATGTTATAACTGTTCTGCTTAATGTTTGATTTATAGCCCGATTAATTATTTCCGCAAAAGTTCCCTTTATTCCGAGTTTTAAGTCTTCGCGTATTCTATCAAATATTACTATTGTATCATTGATTGAAAAACCGATAATTGTAAGAACAGCGGCAAGTATTGGAGCGTTAAGTTCGCGACCGGAGAGGAAGAATATTCCCAAACTCATTAAAATATCGTGTAAAATCGCTATTACTGCTCCTACGGCAAATGAGAATTCGTATCTAAATGCCACATATACAAGCATACCAAACATTGCTATTAAAGCCGCTTTGATAGCCACATTTTGAATCTCCTTACCAATAGTGGGTCCAACAGTTTCATAGGCTTCAATTTTGAACTTTGAGTTTGGATATTGCTCATTTAATGTTTTGTATATTCTTTCACCGGTTCCATAGGCGCTAACAATTGATAGGTTTTCCTTGTTCACGGATATATCTTTCTGATATTGAATTGACACTTCACCTATTCTTAACTTTTCAATTGCCGAACGAATCTGGCTAACATCGACTTTTTGAGCAAAACTCAATGTCAATCTATCACCTCCTGCAAAATCGGCACCTAACACATCCTTTCCTCTTATGAACACACCATAGGACATTCCAACTAAAATCAAAATCCATGAAGCAATCATTGCTGGTTTTGCCCACTTAAGAAAATCTATGTTTGTGCGACTAAAAAATCTAAGCATTTTAAGCGATTTGATTAAATTTTTATCAATAAGCCAGTCAAATATGATTCTCGTCACAACAAGCGCCGTGAACATACTGGCAGAAATACCAATTGTTAAAGTAACTCCAAATCCTTTGACCGGTCCGGTCCCCATATAAATTAAAATTATACCAGCTATAATTGTGGTTAGGTTTGTATCAAGAATTGTCCCAAATGCTCTGCTATATCCTGCCGCAATTGCTCCTCTCAATGACTTGCCCATTTCCAATTCCTCTCTTATACGCTCATAGATAAGCACATTAGCGTCAACCGCCATACCTATTGTTAAAACAATACCTGCAATGCCCGGCAGGGTTAAAGTGGTATCTATATAACACATTATGCCTAAAAGTATTATTATGTTTAAAATTAGGGCAATATTTGCTATTACGCCTGCCACTAAATAATAAACGAACATAAACAACGACACCAGAGCCACCCCAACGATTGATGCCGTAATTCCGCTTCTTATAGAGTCTTTCCCGAGTGAGGGTTCAACTTCTCTTGATTCCAGTATTTTTACCGGTGTTTCAAGCGGATTCTCCAATACATTAGCAAGTTCAATTGCTTCTTCTGGTGTAAACGCGCCTTCTATGACGCCTGCGCCTTGAGAAATTTCCGTTCTTATAACTGGGGCAGAATAAAGCTCACCATCAAGCACTATAGCCAATCTTTCATTTATATGTTCACGAGTAATTTCGGCGAATAATTTCGCGCCTTCATCAATCAACTCAAAACGAATCAATATCTGCCCGGTTATAGGGTCTCGGTCTGGCATTGCCCGTTTTATGTATTTCCCGGTAAATCCTCGCTCGGCTTTTTTGCTGACGATCAGGGGCTCATAATATTCTTTATTCCCCTGTCTTCGGCGCTCTTTTAAAATCTCGTAACCCGGAGGCACAATCCCTTTTTTGATAAAATCATCGCTTTGCGGGTGAACTAATCTGAATTCCAGAAATGCCGCTTTTTCAATCTGGCGTCTGGCGCTTTCTTTGTCCGCCTCTGATAATCCGGGTAACTGGATTAAAATTCTATCTTCCCCTGCTGGCTGGATTATTGGTTCTGCGACCCCGAATTTATCAACGCGTTTCCTTAACACCTCTACCGCTTGAGATAAGGCTGCGTGTCTTGCTTCTGCATCGGTTTTATTGAGTTTATTTGTATCTATTCCTACAAGAAAAGATGTGCCACCTTGCAGGTCCAATCCCAGTTTGATTTCGCCTGCCGCCTTCCTTTGAACATAATTTAGAATGGCTCTTGTAGGGTCTTTTTCCGATTTTACGTCAACATCCGGAAAGTATGCAGTTATATCATTTGTTCCGATTGCCACCAATAAATTACCGTAAGCGCGATCTGGATATTGCTCCTTCAATTTGCGCGCGTTGGTTACTATAGCCGTGAAGTTTGTATCTTTGTTCACGGCGAGTTTTTCAAATGTATCAATCAGGTCTCTCGGTGTCGGTGGGTATATCTCATATAGTGCCCACGCCGTTACAAAGACCGTAAACAACAATCGCCATAGATTTTTCCTGTTCATTTTTCAAAAATTCGTTAAATGCTTTTAAACGTTATTGTTCAGGATGTCAATAAAAGATAGATTACAATTAATTTGTTGAATCACCTTCAATAATTTCTGTGACCGCTGATTTTAATATCTCAATTTTTGAATCAGCAGTTCTAACCGTAACTGTTTTGTCTTTAACAGTTAAAACAACCCCAACAATTCCGCCACTGCATAAAACTTTGTCACCACTTTTGAGTTTGCCCAACATTTCGGCGTGAGCCTTAGCCTTTTTCTGCTGTGGTCTGATTAACAAAAAGTAAAAAACAACCATTAACAAAATCAGCGGCACAAAGCTTGTCCATACTGGCGCCGTTGGTTGTTGCCCCTGTGGGGGTGGCTGCGCAAACGCCATCATTAAACTATATATTTCTGTTCTCATTTATTCGTTTCTATGTTACGTTTTTATTCTTAATGAACTGAATAATTTAAGATTGATTCAATTTTTGGCAAGCATAACATTTTATTTTGTTTATGCAACCTGTCTTTTTAAATACTATAAAATTAATGAGAATTGAATATCTCCCAGTTCACAAATTGAGAGTTGCATTATGCAAATCCAGGAGATAACGGGCCGTTTTTTTAGCACAGGAAAACCCATAGCAATAAAATGGCGTGGCAAAAAAATTATTGAGATTAATGAGGTGCGGGGTAAGGAGTCCATAAAGGATTTGCCGTTCATTGCCAACCTGTTATTTGATCTTCAGATTAACGGTTTTGCTGGAATTGACTTCCAATCACGGCGTAAACCTATAAGCGAAAATTCATTACTTATTGCTGTTGAACATATTCTTAAATCCTGCTGTGGACATTTTTTTCTAACCCTGATTACAGACAGATGGGACAGAATGCTGGATAAATTGATCCATCTTAAAAGGATTCGTGACAATAATCAGGTTCTTAAAAAAGCCATTGCAGGCTGGCATATTGAAGGTCCGTTTTTATCTGAAAAACCCGGATTTTACGGAGCTCATAACCCAAGGTATATGATTGATCCAAGCCCAGCGCATATTCGTCAGATAAGAGACATTATTCCAGACGACCGCATTTTATTGACAATTGCGCCCGAAAGGAAAGGGGCTATAAAAGCGATTGAAACTGCCACACAGCACAAGATTGTTGTTTTTATTGGACATTCCGATGCGCCCACCTCAATTCTCAGAGAGGCGATAAAAGCAGGCGCAAAAGGCTTTACCCATTTAGGTAACGGCTGTCCGCAACTTTTAGACCGAAAGGATAATATTTTATGGCGAATACTTGACCTTGATTTTGACGATTCATTTAAAATAAGTTTAATCCCCGATTCAATTCACATTTCTCCGCCTCTGTTCAGGTTAATTCATAAGGTTTGGCCGCGAAAACAGATTATATATGTTTCCGATGCAGTTGCCGGTGCTGGCGCGCCAAAAGGAATTTATTCGCTTGGAGAAATGAAAATAACTGTTGAGCAAGACGGAACAATCTGGAATGAATCAAGGACTGGATATGCCGGCTCTTCCTTATGTCCAATAGATGGTATATTAAGGGCGATGAAAATGCTTGATTGTGAATGGCAACAGGTATGGGAAAATTACTCAACCGTTCCAGCATCGGTTTTTAATATGGGTGTTGAAATGCTAAAACCGGGTATGGACGCTGATTTTGTTCTGTTAAAATCCGAAAAAGAAGGAACTCTTAAGCCATTGAAATGTGTTGTGTCTGGCAAGACCTATACGACTAACGAAATCTAATAGGATTATGAAGATTTCAATTGTAATTCCTGCGTATAATGAAGAAAAATTGCTGCCACAAACTTTACTCTACGTTAAAAAGGCTGCTGAAGCGTTTTTGAATAAAAATTGGGAATATGAAATAATTGTCTGCGATAACAATTCATCTGATAACACTGCTGAAATAGCGCGTTCATACGGGGCAATGGTCGTTTTTGAACAGATAAATCAAATCGCCCGGGCACGGAATAAAGCGGCGCGGGCAGCTACAGGAGATTGGCTGATATTCATTGATGCTGACTGTAAACCCTCATTTGATTTGTTCAATAATGTTTCCAAAGCCATAGAAACAAATAAAGTTGTAGGCGGTGGATGTATTATCAGGTTAGATGATGTGCCGTTTTTGGCACAGTTGGTTTGTGAATTCTGGAACTGGATTAGCAGACTGATGAAATGGGCTGCTGGTTCATTTATATTTTGCAAATCCGATGTCTTTACCGTTCTTGGCGGATTTAATGAGGAGTTATTCGTCAGCGAAGAGATTGACTTCAGCAAACGTTTAAAGACAATCGCAAAATTTCAAAATAAGAAGATTATAATAATAACCCAAACTCCATTAATCACCTCCGGACGAAAAGTTCACCTGTATAACAAGAGGGAATATTTTTTGTTTATTCTTAAAACCCTATTCAGTTTTGGCGCAGCAACACGGCAGCGAGAAAGTTGCAATATTTGGTATGATGGAAGGCGTTAGGCTCAAATTTTAAAACTGCAAGGAGCCAGTACTGAATCTTTCATCCCATGAATAATTTTTTTGTCTGACGGACAAATTGTTGCCAATATTCCGCAGAGTTTCGCACGCGCATTTGACCAATCGCCAGAAACGAAGTAATACGGAGAAAGTCTTACCCTGCCTTCAAATTCAAGCATTTTGTCCTCCAGAGGTTTGTAACCCGAAACCTTGAACCTCATCGGTTTTTTATATTCCTGAAGGATATAGGGATTTTTATTGAAACTTTTAATCGCAACATCCACAACCTTTGCCCAATCTTCAGAGGAAATATCGCTTCCTAAAAAGACGCCTCGCGCGCCCCAGGCAATTTCTGAAAATCCGGAAATTTTTAAAATTAAATTTCGTTGCTTTTGAGACAACATTTTCAACTGGCTCCAATCCGTCAATTCAATTTTTGGATATGCTCCCTGCGGCG
>JBAMMJ010000066.1:0-827 GCA_039793825.1 Verrucomicrobiota bacterium
TTCCAGATAATTCTATCTCTATACCTGAAACCAACTTCCTGAAAAATTTTTACTGCATCAGCAACTATTGGAAACTTTTCTCCATTTATTAACATATCGTCAATGTTCAAAACGGCTATCCTCCCTTCCTGTAAAACGCGAAAGGTTTCTTTTGCAAACCTTCGTAATAGCCAAAGATATTGATCGTAATTTTTAAATAGACCCTTATAATCAAAAGGGGCGTTAAAATATGGTGGCGAGGTAATCATTAATTGAACGCTCTCATCAGGAATCTCCTGCATTACCATACAGTTGCCTATTATAAGTTTGTGCGTAGTTGTCATTGTTATTGATATTTAATTAATGGCGAAAACGTTTAGAGCTTTACTCTCTTTTCTATGAAAATTCTCCAGTAATGTCTGGAGCCATACCGGTCTAAATTATGGTTGTATTAAAATCCAGACCAGCCTTTTTTGTAAGCAGATTTTGAAATCTCTACTTTCTTTCTTAAATCTATGAATATTATCGTTTGCTATGTTAAACATATATTTTTATCCTGGGTTTTCTTAATCATTTTAATATATTTTTCTGGTTAAAACAACCTCGCACCACAAAATTATAATGATATTCATTTTTTCAATATAAACAATAGAAATAAAAGGCGTCCCTGTCTGTTGACTGCGGATGATGGAGGAGGCGCAGTGGAGACTATATATAATGACCGATCTGTACTTGAAAAAGTCAGAAAGCGGAACTTGGAAAAGGTGGGCGTGAAAAATATTTTTTCCAACTCGCCTGTTTTTTGGTTGCACGCTCACCGAAGCCCCAGGCAGGTAATAACAATTTAA
>JBAMMJ010000066.1:837-9665 GCA_039793825.1 Verrucomicrobiota bacterium
CGAAATTTAAAAAAATTCTAACAAAAGCGACAATAAAGGAAAGATTAGAAGGCGACTTAATTCTTTGTCAAAAATGGCTAAAAGTTTCAAATGGTCGGGGCGGTGAGATTTGAACTCACGACCTCTTGTACCCGAAACAAGCGCGCTAGCCAGACTACGCTACGCCCCGACTCCATATTTATATTTGCCAGATTTTTCAAAAATTGCAACACGGAAATTTTGAATTATTGGGCTGGAAAATATTAATCGCTGTTCAGCCCTGCGAAAAAGATGTGAAATTTTTGTGCTAAAGAAAGCATTGCAGTCTGGCGATTCCGATACGCTCGGGATATCTGAAATTGGTTAAAATATTCACCCGTCTGCCTTATAATAGGAGACTCAAGAAACCTGAGTAAGTGTTGTTGACATCGCGTGGGTAAATAAAAGATAATACCAAAAAATCTATGAATACAAACAGACGCGAATTTATCTCGCGGTTAGGATTTGCAGCTTCTTCACTGGCAATGTTAAAAGCCGTTAAACCATTATTAATGGCGGCGGATTCAAGGCGATTCAAAATCGGCGCGTGCGAGTGGTCGCTGAGGAAAAGTGATCCGACCTGTTTTGATGTGGCAAAGGAGATCGGTCTTGACGGGGTTCAGGTTGACCTCGGTCATCCCGGCAATGGTCTTCATCTGCGAAAGCCCGATGTTCAAAAGGCGTACATAGATGCGTCCAGAAAAACCGGCGTAGAAATTGCTTCGCTGGCGATGGCAGTCTTAAACAACATCCCATTAAAAAGCGAACCCTGTTCGGCGCTCTGGGTGCTGGATGCAATTGACGCCGCAAAGGCTCTTAATGTAAAGGTCATTCTAATCGCGCAGTTTGGAAACGGCGACCTTGTTAATGATAAAAAGGGAATAGACCGCACGGTTGCGGTGTTAAAAGAACTGGCGCCGCGGGCGGAAAAGGCGGGGGTAATCCTTGGAATAGAAAATTATCTCAGAGCCGAAGAAAATCTGGATATCATCCAGCGTGTCGGTTCAAAGGCGGTTCAGGTTTATTACGATGTGGGTAATTCAACCGATAAAGGCTACGATATTTACAAGGAGATCAGGATGTTGAAAGGACAAATCTGCGAAATCCATTTTAAAGACGGCGGATTTATGCTTGGAAAAGGGAGGATAGATTTTAAGAAAGTTCGGGATGCACTTGACGACATCGGGTATTCCGGCTGGGCGCAGATTGAGGCAGCGGCCCCGAATTCACTTGTTCAGGATTACAAAGAACATCTTGCTTATTTGAGACCGATTTTTTCTTAAATTCATAGATTGCAAGATTACCAGGCTAAATAAAAAAGCGGAGATATTCTCTCCGCTTTAAGGCAAAATTCCGAAACAATAAGGCTAATTTGATTGTGGATTCGCCGCTTGCGTCGGCGCGCCGCTTCCTGCTCCGACAGGTTCCTGCACCGGGACCTCCGGCAGAACATTCACGCGCCTTCCCTCTTTGTCAAAATAAACCCTACCGTCCTTCAGGGCAAATAGAGTCCAGTCGCGTCCGATGCCGACGTTTTTGCCTGCCTGAAATTTTGTTCCGCGCTGTCTAACAAGGATGCTTCCGGCGGTTACAAATTCGCCGCCAAACGCCTTTACTCCAAGCCGCTTGCTGACGCTGTCGCGTCCATTTCTTACACTGCCTTGACCTTTTTTATGTGCCATAAGCCTGATTATGCCTTTATTTCTTCAATTTTAACCACAGTTAATTCCTGACGGTGTCCGATCTTTCGGTGATACCCTTCGCGTCTGCGCATCTTCCACGCAATAACCTTTTTGCCACGTTTGTGTTCAACCACCTTTCCCACAACAGTAGCGTTGGTCACAACAGGGTTACCAACCGCAATTTTGCCGTCGTTATTTACCAACAACACCTTATCAAAATTAACAGCGCTCCCGGCTTCAACGTTGAGCCTTTCAATCTCAACCCTGTCGCCAGGCTTCACAAGATATTGTTTATTTCCAGTTTCTATTACAGCGTACATAATCTTTTCCCGAAAAAGGATGGTTAATTAAACATCCATTCTTTAAAATGTCAACAAAATTTTATTATTGTCCAACTTTACCGAATTTTCAAGTTATATTTTAAATTTCATAATGCAAGTCAAAAATCTTATTTTGCGCCGTTTACTCCATTTCTGCCATTTTTGAAGTAGTGATTTTTTGTTTTAAATTCTTTTAATTCTTTGTCCACTTTTGCAAAATAAGAATCGGCTCCAAACAATTCCTCAATCTGGTGTTCTAACTCTGGCGAAGGTTTTACGCAAAAATGCTCGTGAGTTTCTATATAAATAACCGTTCCGCTGTAATCCACTATGCAAAGAACCACCGGACACCGTCCCGGATTTGAAGTCAATATTGATTCAAGCTTTTGCAATTTTTCAGAATTTAAATAGGCGCGGCTAATCCTGATATAGACCTCCTTTGTGAACTTTAGTGGAGCTTCATCAATTGAAACAACCTCGCGAGCGAAGATTTTTGGGCTATCTTCTGTCTTTGAAACCTCTCCGCTAACAAACACTATTTTGTTTTGTTCCAATTTGTGTTTTGAATTTTCATAAGCCGAGTTTGTCAGAAAAACGGTCACCGAGCCGCTTAAATCCTCAATAGTAGCCGTTGCGTAAGGTTTTTGAGTTTTTTTGGATACAAGGAACTTAACGGATGTGACGATTCCGCCGATGCGGGTTGGCGATCTGTCCGTCAATTTAGATAGTTCTGAGATTTTGTGGACTGCGAAATTCTCAATTAATTTGCTGTAGGCGCTTAACGGGTGACCGGAGATATAAAACCCGAGCAGTTCTTTTTCATAAGCAAGTAGTTGATGTTCAGGCAATTCGGGGATATCCTCTGTGTCGGTTTGAGTGTCGCTATTTTTAGAGAGGTCAAAAAGCATATTTTGACCGCGACTTTTGTCAGCCGCGATACTTGCGCCTCGGGCAAGCACCCTGTCAATAGCGTTAAGCATAGCGGCGCGGGTTTTCCCGAAACAGTCGCAGGCGCCGGATTTGATCAGGGCTTCAAGCACCTTGCGGTTGACGGCTCGGGTATCCACCCGTTCGCAGAGTTCAGCCAGGGATTTGAATTTTCCGCCCTGTTTGCGCGCCTCAATGATTGATTGCACAGCTGCTTCTCCGACGCCTTTGATTGCAACAAGCCCAAAGCGAATCGCCCGCCCGTCGGGCGTCGGATGAAAGGTGGCTTCGCTCTCATTAATGTCCGGCGGAAGAACATTTATACCAAACCGTTTTGCCTCTTCCACTAAAATCGCCACCTTATCGGTGTCGTTCATATCGTTGGTAAGCATCGCCGACAGGAACTCCACCGGATAGTTGGCTTTTAAATAAGCGGTCTGATATGCCACAAAGGCATAGGCGGCTGCGTGAGATTTGTTAAAACCGTAGCCTGCAAATTTTTCAAGGATATCAAAAATCTCGTTTGCTTTCTGTTCTGGAATTTTGTTTACCCTGTAGCATCCTTCTATAAATTTCGCCCGTTGTTTTTGCATCTCCTCGGGTTTCTTTTTCCCCATAGCGCGCCGCAGAACGTCGGCTCCGCCAAGGGTATAACCCGCGAGCAGCTGGGCAGCCTGCATCACCTGCTCCTGGTAGATCAAAACGCCGTAAGTCTCTTTTGAAATCTGTTCAAGCAACGGATGAGCGTATTCTATCCGCGCGCGTCCGTGCCGACGTTCAATAAAGTCGTCCAGAAGGTCCATCGGTCCGGGACGATACAACGCCACGAGTGCCGTAATATGTTCTATGGACTCTATTTGAAACCTGCGGCAAAGGTCGCGCATCCCGCCAGATTCAAGCTGGAACACCCCGATAGTATCGCCCCGATTCAAAAGGTCATAGGTCTTCTGGTCATTCAACGGGATTTCCTCAATCTTTATTTCAATTCCACGGATTTTTTTGACCAGCTCGCAGGTATTTCTAATAACGGTTAAGGTTTTGAGACCGAGAAAGTCCATTTTTAACAAACCAAGGTCGCTTACCGGTCCCATTGCGTATTGTGTAACGATGGTGCCATCTTCATCCTGTTTAAGCGGCAGGATGTTGATTAGCGGCTCCGGACCTATCACGACCCCGGCGGCGTGCACGGAGGCGTTGCGGGTAAGGTCTTCAAGTATGAGCGCTGTATCTATTAATTCCCTAATCTGTTCCTGCGTATCATAGGCGCGCTTCAGGTCAGGGGATTTCTCAAGCGCCGTTGAAAGGGTTATCTTCGGGTCGTTTGGAATCATCTTAGCCAGACGATCGCAATCCTCATAACTGAGCCCCATTACCCTCCCAACGTCCCGCACAACCTGTTTCGCGCCAAGCGTGCCAAATGTGATTATCTGCGCAACGCAATCTCTTCCGTATTTGTTTCGGACATATTCTATAACATCGTTTCGTCTATCATCGGCAAAATCTATGTCAATATCCGGCGGGTTGATACGTTCAGGGTTGAGAAACCGCTCAAACAGCAGATTGTATTTAATCGGGTCAACATTTGATATTTCAAGCAGATATGTCACAAGAGAACCCGCCGCCGAACCGCGCGCCACACAGCTAACCCCCTTGCTCCGCCCGTAATGGACAAAATCGCTCACTATTAAAAAGTACTCAACAAATCCGGTCCTGGCTATTATTTTTAGCTCCTGTTCAAGCCTCTTCAAGACAACATCAACGGCTTCGGCAACAGGTTTTGAATTCAGGTCATTCACGCTGCCTGCACTGCCGTCCTCTGGCTTATAAGTCGGTAGACGTCGCGCGTCCTGTATTGAAATCGGAATAAATCTGTTGTTTTCCACATTTGTATGCAATCCATATCTTTTTGCCAGACCGTCGCATACCAGTTTGTAAAGGTATTCAATGTTATTATAGGGCTGCGGGGCTTTAAACGACGGATAATGAAGCTTTCCAAATTCAAGTTCAAGATTGCACATCTCGGCAACCAGCAGAGTATTGGTGATTGCTTCCGGGATTTCGGAAAACAGTTCCTTCATCTCATCAGCCGAACGAAGGTGGTATTGTCCGGGCGCATAACTCAGGCTTAATCTGTTGGGGTCGTTTAAGGTCGTTTGCGTCCCGATGCATACAAGACAGTCGTGCGCGTGAGAATGGCTTTTTTCTATGTAATGGACATCATTCGTGGCGACTACTTTAAGACCAAAATCTTTTGCGAGCCTTATCAATTCCCGATTGACTTTTGCATCCTCCTCCCCGGAATGGTTTTGCAACTCAAGAAAAAAATTTTCAGGACCAAAAACCTGCTTGAACCAGTCAATCACGCCCTTTGCCTGTTCAATCTGACCTTCAAGAATAAGCGTCGGTATTTCGCTGGCAAGACAGCCCGAAAGGATGATTAGCCCCTCTTTGTGCTCTTGCAATAGTTCTTTGTCAATCCGCGGTTTGTAGTAATACCCTTCAAGATGTGCCTTTGTAGATAACTTAATAAGATTTTTATAGCCGATATGGTCTTTGGCGAGCACAACAAGGTGATAATAAATATCGCGCCCCCCGGCAGCGGTTTTCTTTTCAAACCTGCTGCCCGGAGCAACATACATCTCGCAACCGATAATTGGTTTTATTCCTTTTTCTCTGGCGGCTTTATAAAAATCTATCGCGCCATATAAAACGCCATGGTCGGTTATCGCCATCGCCGGAAACCCAAGCTGGCGACCCTTTTCCACCAACCTGTCCAGCCGACAGGCACCGTCCAGCAGCGAGTATTCGGTATGCAGATGCAAATGGACAAAGTCCGAATACTTCATAACAAAAATGATGGTCGGAATTTATATATTGTCCAGTGGATTAATCAAGTTTCTGGAAAGAGTTATTCACATCTCTTCTGACCCGGATGCCGGGATAAAAATTCTTGCGGAAAAACCTTTCCCAACACCAGAACTAATCTCAATAGAACCATTCATCAAAAAAACGCGCTCGCGAATATTAATCAGTCCAAGTCCGCTGTTTTCGTTATCTGACAATTTTGACATATCCATTCCGAAACCGTTGTCTGAATACTCAATTATGTATTTAGACTCATTGCGATTCATTGATAATTTAACTTTGGTCGCGCGCGAATGCCTGACCGTATTGTTCAAAAGTTCCTGAATTATCCGATATATATGCAGCTGACATTCAGCAGAGAGTAGGTCGTAATCCCTGTCAATGCGCAACTCAATAATCAAATCGTGATTTTGAGAAATCTCGTTGCACAACCCCTCGCATGCCGAAATAAAACCAAAATCGTCAAGACTGCTTGGTCTGAGTTTATGTGATATTAATCTTAATTCATCAATAATTTTTGTTATTGTTTCTCTGCATTTCTCAACGGTCTTTGTGGCTTGTGGATTTTTACTGGCAAGTTCCCGTTGCAATAATGAGAGTTGATAAGTCACAGACACAAGCATTTGACCGCAGCCATCGTGAAGTTCGCGCGATATATGTTTTCTTTCTTTCTCCTGCGCTTCGTATATTTTGCTTGAGATCTGAAGCATTGCCATCTCAGCTTCTTTACGTTGCGTTATATCTACCATAGCCAGAGCGTAAGACGGGTTTTTGAAATAACTCTGTCCTAAATAATAACAACTCACCAGCAACCAGAATGCCTTGCCATTTATCACATATTTCTTTTCCACATTGACGATGTTTTTATTACGGACATCCTTGCATTGTTCAAAGAAATCCTTCCATTCTTTACGACCAAATAAATCCTCAATATTTGAGCCAATTAGAGCGGTGGGCGATTTATTAAAAAATTCTGCGAAGGCTTTATTGCACATTATGCAAAACATACCGCCCGACTTTTGTTCGCACACCGCGTGCATAATAACGGATGTTTCATAAACCGCCTTTAAAAAGGACTCGCTATTGCGCAATTCCTCTGTGGCTTTTGCGCCCGCCAGGGCGCCTGATATTTGAGCCGCAATTGTCTCAAGCATCACTTTCGTCTGTTCAGGCAAAGCGGTTAAATTGCGCAAAACAACAATTATCAATGCGGTAGCTACCGTCCCTTCAAATACTGGAATAACCGCCATGCATTTAATACCGCTTCGGAGAAAATGTTCGGGAATTTCTCCCATTGCGAGGTACAACGCCTCGCGCGAACGAAATTGCTTCCAATACTCAGCCTCAAAGTCAATCTCGGTCGGAATCGCATAGCCTCCTAAAACGGCATTGTTTGAATGAGTCAGCTCGTATTTATTGGTTATAGAGTTGAGTAAATATATGCCGCCGCAATCCACGCCCTCAAGTTGAATAATAGAATCTAAAATCAGCGATAACATCGTTTTGAGTTCAAACCCAGAGCCAATCCCGACCGCAACATCTCTCTGGATTTTAAGCATTTTTTCGGACTTTTTCCAATTTGAGATGTCAACAGCCATTAATAAAAGATGTTGTTTCCCATCTCTTAAATAAGGAACAAATCGGCATTTGAACCAGACCTGTTTGCCAAAGGTGGTCGTTATAAACACTTCGCCTTCTATCGGGCGATTTTCCGATAACGCCTTTTCAGCCATTTCAAGCATCCCTGAGTCACGCCACGATTTAAGCTCTCTGAAGTTTTGTTTTAACACATCCTCTTTTTTGCCACCGATATATTCGCACAACGCGTCATTTACAAATATACACTGACCGCTTGCCTCATAAGCGCAAAAACCAACAGACGACGTCCCGATTAACGCCTCGTGCAATCTGAAAGTGTCCGCCATTTTAGATTCCGCTTCTTTAATCGCGGTTAAATTTCTTCCGATCCCAAGCACCCACTTTGCCCTGCCATTGGAGTCAAAAATCGGGAACATATATTTATCCACCCAGTGTGTTTCGCCAGCGACAGGCACATAAACCTGTTCTCTAATGGGGGTAGCAGTCTCTATCACTCGCTTAATCCTCTCTAAATTTTTTTGCGCAACCTCAGGCGGAAAAAGATCAAATTGAGAATGACCGATTAATTCTTCCGGGCTCTTTTTGAAATTCGCGGCACTTACCCGGTTCATATATTCAATACGTCCATTCTCATCAAGAAGAAAGATTGAATCCGGCAATAACTCCATCAATGGACAATCAACCGAAAGCACAGAATGCGTTTTTATGGTTCTGCATAGTTTGAGTGGTTCAAATAATACGGCTATAGTCGTTGAACTATTCACGCTAAATCTTACAAAATCTGCAAAAAAAGTATTATAGTTGCCGTTCGCAATTCTCATCCTAAGCAATATATTTTCCAAACACTTCCTGTTCAATGAATCGGAAATACAACGTTGAAGCGCAGGTAAATCTGCCGCGCGAACAAATTCTAAAAGTTTCCTTCCCGTTAACAGGCAATCGGATTTTGACTCAAACAATCGGACTGCGGCTGGATTTGCGTGCTTTATCACTCCTTCCGGGTCAATCAATAATATCGGGGTTTTCAGGTTTCTTATTGGAATTAACGTATCTTCTGAGATTTCTATTCTATCTTGCATATAGCAAATAATTGTCTGGGTTTAACAAAATAGCCCGCCCTACACTCCCGGTGAATCGCCAAAACCATTTAAACCAATTTCAAGATTAAATAGCAAGAATCTTTTAATACCTGAATCATTAGCATTCCAGGAAAAAAGCCACCTTTGAGTTAAATAAGATTTGCCAAAATTATTTAGTAATTGGCTGAACAAACCCCGAAGGCGTCATACACTGGCAACCACTCTGTTTCTTCTCTGTGGTTTTTATTTTCCACCACAGATGGCACAGAGAACCACCGAGGATTCGTATTCACTCAACCAGTCCACAGTATCGTAACCCTTTCAAAAATAAGGTTGTA
>JBAMMJ010000067.1:0-2906 GCA_039793825.1 Verrucomicrobiota bacterium
TTTGTATTTTTTTCTAAAGGCGAGTGGTTATCTAACCTCACAAAGCGGTGTTGCGTTCGCGTCTGCTCACTTAACACCGCACTCCATATAGCTGCGCTCCATAACTTTGGAGTGCGGCGGCTACGACGCCGCTTTGTGATGTAGAATGTCAAATAGTCAATGTAATGAAAGCCAAATCTAAGAAAGGGGCATAATTTGCTGGTTATATGTTTTTTCTAAAGGCGAGTGGTTATCTGATCTCACAAAGCGGTGTTGCGCCTGCTTACGCAGGCTTAACACCGCACTCCATATAACAGCATCACAAAAATTTCAATGGATTATTTTTGAGAGATACACGCCCGATGATATTTTTCAGGCGGAATTTCGCAACCCAGAATACTGTTTTTATTTGATTCCAGAAAAATATATTTTAAATGTGAATATATAAATGATTGTTCTGCCCGGTTTATCCTATTTTGATGTTTTGACAATATAGTTCACATTGTTTTCCAATTCGGCGTTTGCTTCATTTAATATTACGCCTTGCTTTTCACCGATATGTCTGTTGTCTTTTACAACTACCTTTTCTGAGGGGAAGCCATAGACTCTTATTCCGTTTGAGCGGGTTATATTTTTCACAATGCTCACGTTTTTTATTGGAAATTCGCCCTGTTGTTTGTGGCGCGGCGTTGCCACATAGATATCCTGAATGGAATGGGAAACGGAAATGTCGTTGCCTTCAATATGCAAGCCGTTGATTTCACCGCAATGAAAAATTGATAAATAACTATTGCCCCGGTTGTTTATGATGTAACTATCAAGCACTGTTGAATTGCAATGGTCTTCGTGCATCAGCCCCTCGCCATCGTTGATATAATATTTTTTGTCCGAACAAAGGTTTCGGTAGACTTCGTAGTCGTTGTCTTTCAATGTCCAGCACCAGCCGCGCATTTCAACGGCGCGGTTGTCATTTGTTGATGACCCATAACTGCAATGGATTCCCGTGACTGTTGGACGTATGATATCTTTTGCGAATCTAATCACATTCGCGGCGCATATCACGCCATCGCCGCAAAAGCCAATGGCTGTGCGTCCTGTGGAGTAGATATAATTATCGCAAATATAGATGCCTTTTCTGAAACCGTGCGGATGAGTTTGAGGCGTACCGTCATTTCCGCTTCCTCCCTGTCCACCTATGCAATAATGATTTACATAGATTCCGGGGCGATTATCGTAGTCAAATTCAACTTCATAAAAATTAATTGTTCCTTTTCTATCTTTAAGCGGATATTCTCTGATAACGAAATTATCGTCGCCGCTTTTGGGAATTCTGTTTTGAGCCACGAGCGCATTTTCATAAACATTTATACCGATTGCCGCTCTAAATTTATGCGTATATCTTAACCATCCGGGTTGGTTTTCTTTTTTATTTGGGATATCCGGGCTCGCGCCAGCAGCGTTCCTTATGATGCATCCGAACACGATGCGATTTGAACCACAACTGTGATTATCGGCTTCACCAAGATTGATATAGCCCCTATTTATATCAAGGTGAACAACGCCGCAATTTGACGCATCTTTTGGAGAGGCTGAAAGAATGCCTTTGAAAGCAGTGTCAACCGGGGCGCCATCGCCTGTAAAGGAGGGAGTATATCTGGGAAATTCCAGACGAGAGTTTAACGTGTATCTGGAATCTGAAGCGTTCAAGCCCTCCTCAGGTTCCGCGCCTCTTAATATAATTCCATTGTTCAGATAAATGTTATCTCTGAACCTGTAAGTTCCAGGTGGAAAATAAATTACTCCTCCACCTTTTGAGATTAATATTTCCTGCGCCTTTGCAACGCGTTTATCCCAAAAATCTCCGACATCTGCCGCGCTCACGGATGTAATGTTAAGAATATTCCCCCAGAATAGTTTATCCGTCCAGGGAAGGTTATATTTTTTTGCTGGATTTGAATTTGGTGGTGTGGTTGCTGCTGGCGAAGTCAAGACGACAAGCGCAGAACCTATCACGCCTTTTATAAAATCGCGTCTTGTGGATAAATAATTCATAGCACAAAATAATTTATAAAAGCAGTGTACTACGTTAGTTTATACCAGTGATAGGATAAAATGTTAATATGATATTTATCGGTTTATGCGCGGCGATAGACATAAGATTGTTAAGAAATGTGGAAAAAATTGAAAAATATTTGACATTGTTGGAACTAAGTATAATTTATTTTCACTATGAAAATTATTAATACTATAATATTGGCGTTGGTAATCGCGATAGCTCCGATTGGCGTGTATGCGGGCGGCAGTTGCTGTCCTGCTAAGGATGCTGCTGGTTGTCCTGCAAAATCAGGCGACAGCAAACAGAATAAGGAATGTCCGAAATCTGGTTCAGGGAATGAACAGACCTGTCCAGCCGGAAAAGATTCCAAAAAGGATGGAAAAGAAAAGGCATAAATAATAATGCAGTCTAAATAGTCGTTTTTAATCGGACGAACTTTAGACTGTATAAATAGATTCCTCACAAGCCTGTTGTCATTTTATGGCAACGGGCTTTTTGTTTTTGTTATAATAAAGTTTATTGTATTTTGATAAGAGTATAGGATGAAATCAATGCCAGCGAAAAATGCTGGATTGAAATAGATATGAAAAAAGAAAAGAAAATTGAATTTGATTCTATTGACTCGGTTTTACGGGATATAAAGAGCGGGAAGATGGTGATTGTGGTTGACGATGAAAATCGCGAGAACGAGGGCGACCTTGTTATGGCAGCGGAGTTTGCGACGCCTGAAGCCGTTAATTTTATGGCAAAATATGGGAGAGGATTGATATGCGTTCCGACGACGGCTGAACGGCTGCGTCAGTTAGGCATTGAAGAGATGGTTGCGCAGAACAGAGATACATTTAAAACGGACTTTCAGGTTAGCGTTGAT
>JBAMMJ010000067.1:2916-9650 GCA_039793825.1 Verrucomicrobiota bacterium
GAAAGGGATAACAACAGGAATTAGCGCGGCGGACCGGGCAAAAACAATCAAGGTAATAGCAAACCCGCGCGCGACGCCCGAAGACCTTGTGCAACCCGGACACGTCTTTCCATTAAGGGCAAAACCCGGCGGTGTATTACAGAGGGCAGGACACACAGAAGCTGCGGTTGATCTTGCAAGACTGGCAGGCTGCCGGCCTGTAGGCGTAATTTGTGAAATTCTAAATGACGACGGAACAATGGCGCGCCTGCCGCAACTAATGAAATTTGCAAAAAAACACAAATTGAAAATATGTTCAATTGAAGACCTGATTAAATATAGGCGTTCGCGCGAACGGCTCGTTGAACGAATTGAAGTTGTGAAACTACCAACTGATTTTGGCGAGTTTGATCTGTATCTATATCGTTCAAAAGTGGATGGGAAACATCATCTTGCTTTGGTTAAAGGGGATGTTTCAGGAAAAGAGAATGTGCTTGTTCGGGTTCACAGCGAGTGTTTAACAGGGGATGTCTTTGGCTCTTTGCGGTGCGATTGCGGTCCTCAATTACGTCAGGCAATGCGTTTAATTGCTGAAGAAGGCTGCGGCGTTATCGTTTATATGCGGCAGGAGGGTCGCGGAATAGGATTGGCTCCGAAAATTATGGCTTCAAGAGCACGGTTATGATACCGTTGAAGCCAATCTCAAACTCGGTTTTCCAGCAGACCTGCGGGAATATGGCATCGGCGCGCAGATACTCTGCGATTTAGGTTTAAGGTCTATCAGGCTGCTGACGAATAACCCGAAGAAAATTATAGGGTTGCAAGGCTATGGTTTAACTGTTACAGAACAGGTGCCGATCCGAATTAAGCCCAACCAATACAATGAAAAATACCTTAAGGCTAAAAAGGAAAAACTTGGACATTTGATTTAAACTGGCAAAATTACGTGGCTGGCACGAACTTTTGTAAAAGCAGAGTTAACACGAATAGAATTGGAAAAGCAATAAGATATTGAGCAATATAAGTTGGTGTTCCAGCCACAGCCACGAGATCAACAAGAACAATTCCCGCAAGCAGTTTTGAAACTGTATTCACTATCAATGCGTTTGAATGTTCCTTGTTGAGGTGCCACAAACTTTCAATTAGCCATATAACCAATGTTGCTGAAACAATTATCCCTCGCGCGCGATATCCGTCGTCGTTTACGATTATTGCAAGACCAATCGGACAAAATAAGAAGATGATTGCCGATCTTGAGAACAGATAGTTCTGAGAAGACTCATATTTTGCAATATAAGATAAGCCTACAATGTAAGCCCCAAGGACTAAACCACTCCAGAGGACAAGCCCGTTAAATGTTTCAACCGCGACGCTTGCGCCGAGCAGATAAAGAAGCAACCTGCATAGCCCGAGCAGGATTGGTGAAAAGGAAATTATTTTGTGCGTTGCATTATAAATAAGGATTAGACCAATCAAAACAGAGGCTAAAAACGCAGTTGAATCTGAAATGTGAAAAATAGAAACCGCGCCTATGATAATCAATGTTATTGCAATTAGCCAGACAGTTCGCTCTTGAATTTGTCCGGATGGGATCGGTCTTTCTGGACGATAAATTTCATCATAACGCGCATCGCAGGCGTCGTTCATAAACATAGCGCCGATGTATAAACAAGAAACTCCAAAACAGAGATTCAATAATGTTTGAAAATTTCCACCGCCTGCAAGAAGCCAACCGGCAATGCAATTTGACCAAACCGTTGGGAGGTTTGAAATCCGCCCCAATACAAGCAATGTCTGCAAAATTGACTTTACGTTCGGTTTATTATCCAATCTTTTTTCCGCGCCTGTGGATTCTACTTCAAGATTTTTATTGAGAATATCCACACTTTTTTAGCTATCTACACTTTTCTTACTTTAATAAAAATGGCTTATATAGTTTTTGATTTAGAAATAACCAAGTTTACGGAGTTGGTTTTGTAATTCAATTTGAAACTTTCTGAGGTCTTGTTCTGATGGGCGATAATCCTTGCGCGACGTTATAAGACCGAGCCTACCCATTTCGTCAAAATACCATTCACCTGATACTCCATCGCTAAATCTAACTCTGCCGCTCATAACTGCGCCCGGGCGCGTGACATCGTCTACAGTTACCGAGACATCGGTCAAAACCTCTGTATTTTCAGCATCATTATCAACTTTGTTGTTTGCCGACTTTTCGGACTTCTGTTTTCCACTACCCAGCGGTTTCTCTTTTTCTGGTTCTGTATCAACAGGCATTACATTTAAGTCGTCAACTAACAACCTGACCTCCATATAGGTCAGACGGATTCCGAATTCTGACGCAAGCAAGTTTTGGATTTCTGACAACTTGCGTCCCTCTTTAATCCAGCCAATGACTTTTTGTTTTTTTTCTTCGTCCAAATTCATACGATTATAATAGAGTGAATTTTTAAAAATTCAAAACATTTATATTTATGGAGAATTACGCTCTAAACCATAAGCATTTTTAGCAAAGGCGCAATATTGTGGGAAATTAATTTATTAAAGCGAATCACCGTTGTAGAAAATAACCTCAACTCACAAATCGTTTTCCTGTAAAACAGGGATTTTAGGTGTGTAAATTCAAGTTATCTTTTTTGTTCACTATCGCTTAAAATGCTGTCGAGCTTAAATAACCCCTAAAGAATTTTGGAGTGCGGCGGCAAGGCTATGAAAATAGCCGCGACGCCGCTTTGTGATTCAAGATATAGAATAATCAAAGTAATAATTGCCGAAACAAAAGAAGTAGTTTAATCACCGGTTTTGTTTTGTTTATCAAAGTAAGATGTAAAATAATCAATAGAATAAATACCAAAACTGCGAGATAAACCAATCCATCCGTTAGTACTTCTTTTTCACAAGGTTAGCTATTGTCCATCCTCACAAAGCGGTGTTGCGCCTGCTTACGCAGGCTTAACACCGCACTCCATATAAGCGCGGCATAAGCGGCGATGCCTCGCCACAGACTAAGGATTAACCTGATAAATGGCGGTAGAATTTAATCTATTTAATTTACCGTTGATATAGTGGAATATAGTTGTAAGGCATTGCCAGAACAGTGGTAAAGATTGCCGTGCAGTAAGTTGGTCCGACATCGCGTCCGCGGTCGCGTTTTGGCTCCCAATAATATCTATCCCTTTCAGCCTTTACATCTTCTAAAAGGATTGCTTTTATTTTCTGATACCATTTTGTCCAGGTATCTCCGCCAATCATATATTGCGCCGGGGCGGCATAAAAATGACCATAAGTGAACCACTCTTTTATTTCCCCTTTTTCAAGGGAGCTGAGGAGATATTCCGAACCTTTCTTTACCATCGGGTCGTCATATAAACCGCAAACTTGAAGTGAATAAATTGCCGCAGATGTTCTGGCAAATCCCGGGCTTGCGCCGGGTTGATAACAAAAGCCGCCGGTTCGCTTATCGTAACAGCGCTTTACATATTCAACCGCCCTGTCTAAGGTCTGCTGCGGAACAGCCAGACCTGCGTTTTTAGCCGAGCGCAGCGCGACTACCTGCAAAACCGTTACGGAAATATCCGCGTCTTGAGACACAGGACGATATCGCCAACCGCCTTCGCGGCTCTGACAACTTATTATCAGCCTGACAAGCCGTTCTAATTTTGGCTTTATTAGCTGGGATTTTGTCTGTCCGTAGACTTCGCCCAATACGATTGTTGCAAGTCCGTGACTATACATATATTGACCGTCATTGCGGTTTCCGATTATTCCATCAGGCTGAATCTGGTCTAAAAGATATTGGACTCCGCCGGCTACGGTCTTTCCATACTCTCCTTCGCCGGGTAGATGACCACAGGAAAGAAACGCCATTAGCGTGTAAGATGTCATTGCAATTTTGCGCGAACTTTCTTCGCCGGTTGCTCCCCAGGCGCCGTTGACAAGTTGTTTTGAGGCAAGCCATCTTAAAGCCCCGTGAATAACCTCTTCGGTTTTAGGGTCAACGATGACTGTTCTGCCAGAATGTGGATTTTCCGCAGAATTTAAAAAAACCGGCGCCAATACAACTAAAATAGATATTGCAGTCAAGAGACTGGTATTGAGTTGTGAAATTACCGAATGACGGGTTGGTGTGTTTGCAAGGTCCATATCAATCAAAGGCTCATTTTACGGCTTCGTCGGAGAGATTTTTCATATACTGTTCAATGAACGAGGCATAATCTTGAGGATATTTTTCCGCCTGGGATTGCATAATGGCGTCTCTATCTCGTTTGGGCAGACCGATGAAACGGCTTGCTCCATTGGCATTAATTCTTTGACCTTTATCTCCGCCTGCTCCGTACCAGTTTCCAGAATTGCCCTGGCTACGTCCTGTTGTACCCGCGGTTCTCTGTTGAGAGGCGCTCATTCCTGTTCCATCTCCCTGTTTTCCGTTGCCGGGCTGTCCGTTCTGACTCTGCATAGCGTTTCCAGATTGAGCCTGATTCTGTCCATCCCCCTGCCCCTGCGATTTAGCAGCGCCCTGAGTAGTCGCAGCCAGCTTTTGTGAACCTGAAGCCGATTTTGCCATAGACAACGCGGCAGATGCTTGCGCCAGAGCAGATTGCGCCGAAGTCGCGTTTTTCAACGCGGGCACAGGGCTTTTTGCAGCCGCCTGGGCTGCGGCATCTGCAAGAGCGCCACTGGCTTGCTGAACCGAAGATTGCGCGCCCGGTGGCAGACCAGTCGCCGTCGCAGCCAGATTCCCGATTACCGCAGAAGCTGAATTAAGATTCTGTGCCGCCTTTGCAATAGATTCTTCTAATGGGGTCTGCATTGTGTCTAAAAATTGCTGGGCAATCTCCCGTATCTCTTTCTGTTCTTCATAAAGTTGAGGGATAGGCGCTGTCTGCTCTGTTTGCGGTTGCATTGCATCAAGGGATTGCTGTTGCGGATTTAGTCCGGGGCGTTCAGCGTTTTTATCCGAACGGTTTGCCCCGGGTTGTTGTTGGGCGATGGGTTGAGCCGCTTTTGCAAAATTTCCATTATCCTGCCGGTTGTTCTGGTTAGAACCGCCTTTTGACGCATCAGAATTTCGACCTGAATTTTTTTCGCCGTCTTTATTTTGTCCTGTGGAATTAATAGATTGATTGCCGTCGGATTGTTGCTGCGAAATTGCGTTTTTCATTGCCTCTTCTGCCTGTTTCATTGCGCCAATTGCTTCCTTTATATTACCACGCGCAAGATTGTCTGCGGCTTTCGCGGCTTCTTTATGCGCGTTATCTATTTGTCCAGATTTTGCAGGCGATTTCTGATTATGATCGCCGAGTTTTTTCGCAACAGCTTGCTGGCGTTGAGCCAGTTGATCAATAAAACCGGCTGGGGCGAGGTTTGATATGGCATCGTTAATTTGCTGCTGGGCTTGATCAATCTGTTCTTGAGCCTGCGCCAGTTCAGAAGGCGATTGAGTCGGCATTCCGAGTTGTTGTTTTAAATCATTCACCCGCTCTTCCATTGCCTTTTTTGCCTTATACAAATTATCAAGGGCATCAGCCTGAGGTTGCCGGGCATTTTCAGGATTGTTTTGTTCCAACCGCGTCCCTGCGGTTTGCATATTTTGAACTGCGTTCTGGACAGGTTGCGCAGCGTCAGGAAAGACTGGTGACAATTCTTGCTGAAGCCCCTTTGCTCTGTTTGCGGTTTGAGCTTGATTTCTGGCAAGGGGTTTTGTTTCAACTGGCTCTGATCGGTTTTGTTTCTCAGCCGCTTTTGCTGTCTCTTTGTTGAGTTGTTGCTGGTCTTTTATAACATCGGATAATTTTTTGAGCGTTTCTTCCGATGCCGCAAGATTAGCCGCAGCCTGTTGTAATTCACCATAAGTTTTTTTCAATTCATCAGAAGCCCGTTTTAAAGCGTCAACCGCAGCCTGTTGAGAAGCAGGCTCATTCTTGCCTTTTGATAACGCCTGCTCAGATTTTGCCATCTGTTCTGCAGCAAAACCGAGTTCTTCAGCCGCCGCAGGGGCAACTGTTGCCGCTTCTGTTTGCGCGGCGCGGGTCTGTTGTTTTAGCTCCTGTTGTTTTTTAGATACTTCTCCTGACAATCTGGAAATCTGCTTTGTTTTTTCAAAATCCATCGCAGTCTTTGAGAGATTTGTCTGGTTTTGAATCAGGTTATCCACCTTGTTTAACAGGTCTTTTAATTGCGCCAGATTATCCGCGGGTTTTTGAGAATTTGATAACTCAGAAGCGAGTTGCTTTTCAACCTCAGCTTTTGCCTGTTCAAGCCTATTTAACGACTCTTTCTCCCTTGCAAGCGCGTCGGCGGCGCGCCATCGTCCCTCATTAGAATTGAGTATTGAGTGCGCTTCCTGCATCTGGTTGATTGAATTCTTCAGGTTAGCAGCCGCGTCGGGGGCGCTATTTTTGATTTGTTCCTTCAATGAATCCACGCGGTCGCTCAGTTCAAGTTGTCGCGCCGCAATTTCTTTATTGTTATCTTGAGTGCGGTTGTTTTGCTTTAATTCCTCTGTTTGTTTGACTATCGCCTTTTGTTCCGCAATCAGATTTTCAAGTTCCTTTAAAGCGCGACGAAGATGTTCGGCAAGGTCGGTTGAGGGGATTAGCTCGCGAGCGATGTCTCTTAGGGTGTCGCGAATCTTTTTTTCATTTCCAATGGCGCTGTAGAGTTTTGCGAGTTTTAGGTCGTCAACAGAGTTCTGGAGAATGACTTTCAAATTGGAGTTTGCGACAATTTGCAACGCTTTTTTGAGATTATCCGCG
>JBAMMJ010000068.1:0-9602 GCA_039793825.1 Verrucomicrobiota bacterium
AGATTTAATATTCTTGCAGGTTTGCATTCAAATTTTTGCAGTCTTTGAATTTCAAGACTTACGATTAAAATAAAAAAGGGCGGACACAGTTGTCCGCCCTTTTTCGGGGTGGGAGGAGGAACGTCAGTTGGACTTTTCCTCTTGAGAACCGCCTTCTTGTTCTTCTTTACTTTCCAGATTTGCCTGCTCAAACGCGTGTTCAAGCGCGACGAGGTCTTCGCCCGGTTTGAGCGAATCAAGCAGCTTCTGTTCAGCCTGCAGTTGTTCAGGAGTGTAATTTGCGGCTTTGATGGATAGCCCGATTCTGCGCTCCTGTTTATCAATCTTGATAACACGAGCGGTTACTTCCTGACCAACCTTTAACACATTCTTTATCTTGTCCACCCGTTCTTCGCTAACCTGCGAGATATGGACAAGCCCGTCAATATCGTGTTGTAATCCGACAAACGCGCCGAAGCTTGCCAGCTTCGTAACCTTGCCGGTCACAAGGTCACCAACCTTATAGTACTTATCAATATTTGCCCACGGGTCTTCGCTAAGTTGCTTAATTCCGACAGAGATTCTCTGATTCTCTTTATCAACTTCCAGGACCACGCCTTCAACCTCTTCGCCCTTCTTGAGCACCTCGCTCGGGTGGTTAATCTTGCGCGTCCAGGAGATGTCGCTCACATGAATCATACCGTCAATACCCTCTTCAAGTTCAATGAAGGCACCATAACTTGTAAGATTTCGGATCTTGCCTTTGACTCTTGTTCCAGGAGGATATTTCTCGCTAACCTTGTCCCACGGATTGGGTTCAAGCTGGCGAATGCCCAGAGAAATCTTCTGTTCCTCTTTGTTAATAGCAAGCACAACAGCTTCAATCTCCTGATCTTTCTTCAATACATCAGATGGTTTGGCAATTCGTTTCGTCCAGGATAATTCAGTAACATGGACAAGTCCCTCAACCCCGGGTTCAAGCTCAACAAACGCGCCGTATGGAACAAGGTTAACCACCTTGCCCTTCACCTTCTGACCAACCTTGTATTTCTCTTCAATGCTTTCCCACGGGTTCGGTGTCTTTTGTTTCAAGCCCAGACTTACCCGCTCCTTCTCTTTATCAATACCAAGTACGACAACGTCTATTTCCTGACCGATTTGCAGAATTTCCGACGGATGGTTTATCCTGCCCCACGTCATATCCGTGATGTGCAACAACCCGTCCAACCCGTTCAAATCAATAAAGGCGCCAAAATCCGTTATATTCTTGACAATGCCTTTGCGGATGTCGCCCGGCTGCATTTCTGCAAGCAATTGCGCCTTGCGCTCATTCCGTTCCTGTTCAATTAGTTCGCGGCGCGACAACACCACATTTTGCCGTTCAGGACTGACCTTAACGACCTTAAATTCAAATGTTCTGCCGATTAATTCATTCAAATTCTTCGGCGGGACAATGTCTATTTGCGAAGCAGGCAAGAACGCCTCAACTCCAATATCAACTATCAAACCGCCCTTGACAACGCTCTTTATCTTCCCTGTCACCTTAGCCCCTTCGTTGGCAATCTGGAGGATTCTTTCCCAGTTTCTCTTGAATTTTGCCTTTTCATAGGAAAGCACCACCATCCCATCCTTGTTCTCAAGCCGTTCAACTAACACATCCACCTCATCGCCAACTTTCAACTGTGATGGGTCGTCAAATTCAGCCAAAGGTATTACTCCTTCGCTTTTATAACCGATATCAATAAGCGCCTCTTTTGGACGAATCTCAATTATTCTGCCTTTTACAATTTCCCCCGGAGCAACGCTAACTCTGCTTTGCTCAAGGGCTTCCTTCATGCTCAACATAAGTTTATTTTCTTTTTCCTACAATCACGAATACAACGAGGATTGCGGACAATGAACATTATCCGCTGAAGTCCTTTGCCTCCGTTGTCACTTTTTTCAGGCTCTCTGTGACACCAGAGGGTTGATTGTTAATTTTTGTTTTTCTCATTATTATCTGAAACATCCGCACCCGCGGAGTTCAGGTAAAGTCAAAAGTTATTACATTTATTATAAAACGCAAGGGAAATTTTAAATAAATCTAACCCTGCCAACAAATTGCTAATTGCAAATTATGACAAAATATTACTAAAGAACTTAAATACCCCTGCTTTTAAAATAACCTGTCTCAAAATTGAAAATAATCAAGTATTAATTTTTAGCCCGGCGTTAAAACCACATCCTGAGCGCTTATTTTAACCGCAAGATATTAAAATACGAAAACCTTATTGAGCAGAATGGTTGGTCTTTAAAATTTTACGGTAAAGCTAACGATGCAACCATTTTCCCATTTAAATTTCAAAATATTAACAATATAAAAACCTCAAAAGAAATACGCGACTTTTGGAGTGCGGCGGCAAGGCTATGAAAATAGCCGCGACGCCGCTTTGGAGTGCGGTGGCAACGCCACCGCTTTGTGATACCAGATGTCAGATAATCAAAAAAATAAATACTAAAACTAAAGAAGTAGTGTAATTACAGGTTCTGTATTGTTTATCAACATAAGATGACAAACAATCAACAGAATAAATACCAATACAAAGAAAAGGATTTAATTTGTTGGTTGTGCGCTTCTTCTGAAGGCTAGGAGTTTTCTAATATCACAAAGCGGTGTTGCGCCTGCTTATGCAGGCTTAACACCGCACTCCGAAAAATGCAGACGCGATTACACAATCCTTTATTATTAACCCTATTTAAAAATTATTCTCCTTGCCGAAAAATGAACTGTTGTTTAAAAACCTATCAGGTAAATTAATAAAACGAAAAATATAATTAATTATACTTATGAACAAAATGAGCGACACTGATAAAAACGCAATACCGTATCTTCAAACTTTGCCAGGCGACGATGTGCGCCAGATTATGTGGCGTTATGCCGATAGATACGACCTTGCAATGCTTGTGCAGTCAACCCGCTCGGTCGCTCGCGGCATCGTGGCAAGACTCGTTGCCAACGGCGCAAGAAATACTCACGAATGGACACCGGAAAAAGAGGCGATGTTAAAAGCCTTTGACGATGCCGGAATCACAGCGGCTTTTATGGAACCGGAGGAAGGCGGTTTCATTGCCGGTCCAAAAAATCTTGCCCTCGCGCTGATTGCATTTGAGCTTTCCTGGGTCGACGCTGGCGCTGCCACCGCAAGTCTGGCTGGAAATCTTGGACTTTCACCAATTCACGAACGCGGCACAGAGCAACAACGTCGCTACTATATGAGTAAAGCGGTTCCGAAACCCGGCGAAAATGAAAAGCCGTGGCGATACGCTTTCGCGCTTACAGAACCAATACCGTTTGTGGGGGTAGACACGGGCGTATTGTCTGGCAAGGTAAGAATAGCCGAATGGAAAGAGGGAGAAGAACCAATCCTTCAGGTTGATAAACGCGGTCGCTTTATTACTAATATGGCTTATGCGAATGTTGTCACCGCGGCGGTTGACTCGGACGACCCGAGGATCAAAGGCAGCTGTATGATTATTCTTGAAGAGACAGACCCGGGCATTTTTGACCGCGGCACGCCTACCAAGAAACTTGTTCATCAACTTTCTTCAACTGCCGATCCGGTATTCAGTTTGCGCGTGCCGGCAAGCCGTATAATCGGTGGATATACAATAAAAGATGGTGTCATCGTGCCAAACTACAACCATAGCGAGATTATTGAAGCGGTTTTCAAACGCACCCGCGTGACTGTGGCGCTGATGAGCTCGGCTAAACTTCTGTCTGCAATTGAACCGATAATTCGCTATCAACGCAATCGGTTCCGGGGTGGAGAAAAGGCAAGCGCAAACTCCCCCCGATACGAGCTCGGACTTCAGCAGAAAGAAGACGCTCTATACAGGCTCATTGACATCTGGGCTTCGGGCGAAGCCGGGGCGTCGCTCGGTTTTGAAGCCGCCCGCGTGTTTGATAATTTAGACCCAATAGAACGGCAAAAAGATGCTATTTTTGCCGAACGCAAAATCAGCGGACCCCGCGCTCAATTCAAAGCGTTGAGCGAAAAACAGAAGGAAGCAATTGAATTCATTCATCTGGAGACGCTACCCGAGCGGTCAAGAGATAACGCGCGTTATCAAACATTGAAAAACGATACGTTGGTTCAATATATAGTTCTTGACGCTCTTGCTAATGTGCTTTGTCCAGCCTGCAAACTCTGGAATACCGGGCACGGCGCAACGATGATGCGCGAAGCGGTAAGCCTTATGGGCGGTTATGGTATTACTGAAGATTGTCCAGGCTTTTTGCTTCATAAATGGGTTGACGCCCAGCTTGAAGCCACTTATGAAGGTCCTGAGGCAGTTCAACGGCTTCAACTCTCAATAACTATGACCAATGAAGTCTTTCTTGCAATGTATAAAAGCTGGATTAGTCAGATGAGACACATCGGGTCATTAAAGCCGGGCACAGGGGCTTGCGCCCTTGCCACAGCAATGGAAATGTGGCTATGGACCCTGAATCATCTTTTAAACTCAAAAGACGCCAACGGCAATAAACTTTACTCCAAAAACCGTCAGGGCGTAACTTTTCCTATGGCTGACGCGCTCTGCTGGCTGTTAGCCACACGCCAGTTTATTCTTGATGTTCTTGAGCTTGAAGAAAAAGGCGCTTCAAATCCATCCCTTGCCGAAGGGCTGCCCGGACTAATCAATTTTTATACAGACCTATGTCACGTTCAAACCGCGCGCGCCGCAGGCGAGGTTGGCAAAACCTGCGCCCAGCTCGTCTTCGGTTATAATCGTCATCCAGTCTGGGACGACCCCGACCGCAAACCCTGTTACAGGAGCGATGAATTAGAATCCCTTGAAGGAATCATCCCCGGCATCGCCAGCGGGGCGCAGGGAATCACAGATATTGAGAAAAACAACTCCCGTCCAGAAAAAGCCGGTCCGTGCGTTTGCATAAATGGCTACGAAGATTTTGCGCGATTGCGAGTGAAGATGGATGGCTGTTTAACAGGAGCAATGCTGGCAAAAGACAGGGCAGCCGAAGCGCTAACTAAAGTTATGATCCCTGAGGCTCTGGATTATCCGGCTTAAAACAGTGGTGAAAAGAACCGAAAAGTTAAGAATCTTTTTAAAAGCAAAAATAATGTAATTAATCCGCAAAAATGGAAAATCGGTCATCTCAAGATCAATCAATGAAACATCCGCGGATGGATGTGGATATTGTGTGCGTGGGGTTTGGTCCGGCAACTGCAGGATTTTTGACCACATTGTCCCGCAAATTAACAAAACCCGATGGCACCCCCGCGTTTGAAAGCCGTTGTATGCCAGGAATGCCGCTTCAGGTTGTCTGTTACGAGCGCGCCGATGACGTCGGTTTTGGAGTTTCAGGTGTTGTTAGCCGGGCGCGAAGTATAAAACAGTCATTCAATGAATCCGAACTGGCTACAATCCCGATGTTCTGCAAAGTTAAAGAAGAAAAGCTGCTCTATTTATTAGACCCGCACGGCGCAAGCAGAAGACCGTTTTCTATCAGAGCAGCCGACAAAACAATCCGCGCTTTAAAATTTGCTTTTCCCTATTCTAATGAAGCCGTTGAACTGCCGTATATACCGAAGTTTTTGCATAAACAGGATGGATTTGTCTTTTCAATTGGTCAATTTATGCAGTGGGTAGCCGCCAATGTCCAGTCAAGCGGCTCAATTCAAATTTGGCCCGGGACCCCTGCCTCAGAAGTAATCATAGAAGATAATTCGGTGAAGGGAATCCGACTTATAGACCAGGGGGTGGAAAAATCTGGCAAGCCGACGGCAGGTTATACCCCAGGTATGGAAATAAGGGCGCAATTGACAGTGGTTGGCGACGGACCGGTTGGGGTGATAGGTAGAAAAATTGACGAACATTTCGGATTGCCGCCGGGAAATGAACGCGCAGATTGGGCTGTTGGAATGAAGATTGTAGTTGACCTGCCGGATAATACACCGCTTCAGCCAGGCAACGTCTTTCATACCTTCGGCTATCCAGAGCCGGAGATATTCGGGTTTATGTATGTTTATCCGGATAAAATTGCCTCTCTTGGCATCTTTGTTCCAAGCTGGTTTAACAATCCTATTAGAACTGCATACCGCTATTTGCAGTATTGGATTCTTCACCCTTATTTATGGCAATACCTCAACGGCGCAAAGCTCCGTTCCTGGGGCGCAAAATCAATCCTTGAATCCGGCAAACGCGGAGCGCCTTACCTTGTCGGCAACGGTTACGCGCGAATTGGCGAAGGCTCCGGTAGCACAAATGTCCTTACAAATTCCGGCGTTGATGAAGCCTGGGAAACCGGAAAACTTCTTGCCGAAGCCGTTATCCAACTGCTGGAAAAAAATCTTCCATTCACAAAAGAAAATCTTGACGCAACCTATGTAAAACTCCGTAGCCAGAGCTGGGTTGAACAGGAAGGCAGGATTGCCGAAAAGGCGCGCGACGGCTTCAATCGCGGAATTGCCAGCGGGCTCATAGGAATGATGTTGAGCGGATTGACAAACGGAAAAATCAATCTTACGGCGAAACCTAAACCCGCCTCACAAAGAATCCCTACCGTGCAGGAGTTCTTCAAAAACAAATTTTCGCAGGAAGAAATAAAAAGAATAATGGACGAGTGCGCCTCAAAAAGATTGCCGCTCAATTCTATGTTAATGGAAAAAGCAGGATGGCAGCCCATACCGTATGATGGCAAATTGCTTGTATCGCACCAGGATATTCTTCTGCTCGGAGGGAAAGTTCAGGCTCCTGAAGGCTATGCAGACCACGTTAGCTTTGCAAACCCGGAACTTTGTAAACAGTGCGATAGAAAAATCTGCATTGAAATGTGTTCCGCTCAGGCGATTGCGCCGGGCGAAAACGGAACGCCATCCTTTGACAGGGAAAAATGCATCCATTGCGGCGCCTGCCTGTGGAATTGTGTAATTGAATCACCGGGTCAACTTAGAAAAACCAACATTGAATTTGCCGCCGGAACCGGCGGATTACATTCCGCAGAAAATTAAATTTATGTATTTCACAGCCCCGTTATCTATACCGTTGTTGAATATTATCTGCTGATAGCAGCTTTTAAATATTTTGTGGTCTAAATTCGTTGAATGGCGGCTTACGAGAACTCTGCAATAGCACAAGTCAGAGAATTTATTGTTTTTAATATCCCAAAAAAGATATTGAAAGCGCAAACGCCAATTCTTTCTCTAAAATTTTTCGTTTAGTATTGAGACGTTTGTTATTGAATATTAATGACTAAATCAATCGGTCCGTAACTATTTACGCCACCGTTACTGACACCACCGTTGTCCACCATCTTAACACTTATCGTGGCTGTGCCAGTAACACCCTTGCGCGGAGTAAAGTATAGAATCCCATATCTATTTATTACCGGCAGTGAAGCAAATAATCCCGGATTGGTATTGCTTACAACATAGAATGCCCAGGTCTGGTTGCTCTCATTAGCCGGTCCAGTTGAAATTGTATCCATATTTACAATTGCGCCAATATAGCGTCCAAAATCGTTTTGCCAGGTTATTGTATCGGTATCAAATTCAAAATATGGCTCGTCATTTACCGTAAGAACTCTTAAAACAGAACTCTTTGAAACGGAGTTTGTGCCGTCAGAAAGCGTGAAGGTGAGCAAAGTTGTGCCGAATCCGTCTGGCATCGGCGTTACGGTTATTACTCTATTTGTGCCTGTGCCTGAAATCTGAATGTTCTGATTTGGAACAAGCGTCTGGTTAGTGGATGTAACCGTCAATGTTAGATTATCAGGCGGAGTCTCAATGTCGCTAATGCTGATGTTATACACTGTATCGGAATCCTCAAGGCAGCTGCGGGATACAAAATACTTATCAAGCGGTCTTAACACCGGCGGGTCGTTAACATTAATAACATTTATCGTAAACACCTTTGGTGCAGAGGTGTCAATGCCGCCGTTTGCGGTCCCGCCGCCATCAATTAAATAAGCCGTCACAGTAGCCGAACCACTGGCATTAGGCGCAGGTCTGAAAGACAATGTGCCGTTTAATCTCAAATTTGGCTGAACACTGAATAACGCATTATTGTTGTTCACCACAGAAAATCGCACAGGCTGGCTCAATTCGTTTGGCGCGCCTTTGTTTATGTTTGATGCAAAATTCAGGATGTTTGTTGTCGGAGAATCTTCATACACATTTATTGTCGTGGTTGCAATGTTAAATGACGGCTGGTCATTGACAGATGTAACCGTGATGTTTATCGTGGCAAGACCGCTTGAAGAGACAATATTTGTGGCTTTAAATTTAATCTGGTCAGACCCGAAATAATCTGGATTCGGTGTATAGGTTGCAGTCAATTTATTCCCGTTTGTTATAAAATTGCTCAATGTCCCTTTTGTCGGTGGATTGACAACTATAAAATGTGGATAAGTGCCGACTACGTTCATTTCAACTGTAACTTGATTGTCTTCTAAAACGGTATAATTCCCGGATTGCGCTATTAAATTATCGGCATTCCCAAGATTAAAATACAGGTCAATTCCATTTTCACCGCTAACAACGACATCTTTAAACCCGTCGTTGTTAAAATCAGAAGATTTCAACATCCAGGGATAATCTGATGTTAAAAGCGATTGGGCAAAGGTAAAAGTGCCATCGCCATTGCCTTTAAATACCTGGATTGTAGGGGAACCGTAGTTAGCAACAACGACATCAAGCTTACCATCGTTGTCCAGGTCAACAGTGACAATGGCGGTAGGTCCTGAATCGGTCTGGTAATTATCAGGCGAGCCGAATGTCCCGTCGCCATTCCCGAGCAATACCTGAAATTGGTCATCGTCATAATTAACCACGACCATATCTAACTTTCCATCGTTGTTAAAGTCGCCCGTGTCAATTCCCCAGCGGCTATGGCCAATTATTAATCTGGTTTGTTTTGTAAAACCACCCGATTGATTGTTTATCCATACATCAACAAAAGAGTCTGCAGTATCATTATTAACGCCGACTAAAAGGTCAGGATATGAGTCATTGTTAACATAGCCATACGCAATAAAAAGAGGGTGTTCGTCTAAAGCATAGTTATAAATTGTTTCTGTAAAGACCGCAGAACCGTTATTTAAGAAGACCGAAAAACTACTGTCCATAGAATGAGGCACAGCGATATCAATGTCATTATCATTGTCCAAATCTGCAACGACAGTGTTATAATAAACCTGAGATGTTGTAATTGTTTGCTCAGTAAAATTGCCCGCTCCGTCGCCAAGGAGTACTGAGATTGAATTACCAGAAGTTTCGTAGCCGCCTGCGATAATATCCAGTTTATTATCTCCGTTAAAATCTGCTACAGCAACACTAATTGGAACCGGTGTAATAGAAACAGTTTTCCAGAATGAAAAAGTTCCGTCAGATTGCCCCTTAAACAGATTAATGCTGTTAACTGAATTACCTAAACACACAAGGTCTTCATAACCGTCATTATCCAGGTCGCCAACAGCAACATCAGTAAAATAATAGGGACTATAATTTGCAACATTTGTCAGATAAAAAGCCTGCAATCTGGTTATGGTTGATGAAAAAACAATTGCCAGAACCGCAAGGATTACTTTTGTTTTCATAAATTCTCAGTTTTATGTTATTTGG
>JBAMMJ010000069.1:0-1192 GCA_039793825.1 Verrucomicrobiota bacterium
GGTCTTAAGACGCCGGCTGAAGTGGCTTTGTCTCATTTGCGCTGAAAGATATCGAACTCTTGACAAAGTTAAAGATGTTATTAATAATGAATAAATATACTAAAAATGGGAAAAAATTTTTTCTATAAACTTACCTTATTTGTTTTTTTCTTTTTTCAGGCGTCATATCTTTTTTTAGTGCGTTTTCCCACTCCGGTTGGTTCAGCTAATTTTACCAATATCTCAGATACTTTATCCAATTCCCGTCTTTCCTACCGGGCGGGTGTGGCCAGTGGCGCGGCTAATGAGTCAGTGATTACTATTGATAGTTCCGGTAATGCCGACAATGACACTAACCACCTTTTTCCCAAAGACATTGTTTGTTTTGCCGGGCCAAATTTAGATGGGTGTTATCTGCAATCAACCTATAATGTAGTTAACATTGTTAATTCAACCACTTTTAATATCTCTCCTCCTTTAGGTTCCTCTCCTTTAGGGGCTGATGATTATGTCATTGCCACTCAATCAGCTACCCACACCATTCAATTTACTTTAACCTCAGCGGTTCCATCAAATGGTGATATTTACATCACTATTCCTGCGGTTGATATAACCGATAAAACCAATGATGGTTTTCCTGATACTAACTCTTCCCTCACCACCAATGGTTTTGATTTAAATGGTTTAACAACTTCTAATATTTCTGTTTCCTCCTCAGGCTGCAATAACAATTGGACGGTGGCGGCAGTAACCGCTGGCACAGCCTCAACCGACCACACCATAAGAATTGATAGAACCACCGATGCCTGTGCCGCCGGCTCAACCATTACCGTTACCATTGGCGATGCTAATAAAAAATTAATTAATCCGGCGCCAATCTCCTCAGGCCATACTCAAGGCGTGGCTGATATTTACACCATCAATGTTAAAACCCGTGATGGTTCAGATAATACTTTAGATGAATCCAATGTTAAAGTGGCGGTGATTGAGGGAGTTTTAGTCTCAGCGACAGTTCAAGAAACATTAACAGTTACAGTGGCCGGAGTAAGTAGTGCCACTTCAGCCTGCGGCCAAACCACTGATGTGACAACTACCGCCACCTCAGTTCCCTGGGGAACTATAGCTAATTTTGGCGCTTTTATGGAGGCAGCCCAAACCGTGACTGTTTCCACCAATGCGGTCTCTGGTTACACCGTTAAAATTGCCGAAAATG
>JBAMMJ010000070.1:0-6103 GCA_039793825.1 Verrucomicrobiota bacterium
GGGGTACTGATATTGGATTCCAGGTAGCAAAAATCAGCCAAAGAAAAGAGGCGAGAACTGCTGCAGCAAAGAAAAAAATAATTATTATACCTTATGCGGTATTTAACATAAAAGAGTTTGAAAGTAGAATAAATAGCCCACGGGTTAAAGACAAGATAAGTTATCAAAAGGCTTTAACATCATTTCATAAATATTTTTCACTTCTTAAAAATGGTTTTGTTATTTTTAATGAAAATTATCTAAATAATATTATAGAAAATATAGACGATATTGAAAAAGTTAGAAAAATCGTTAGCGATATTTCAAGGGAGTTGTCCGGGGAATGCTAATATGTAAGACCCCTATTATTTATTTATAAACGATAAAATCCGGTATATAAACTTAATAGTGAGAATAAGCGTATCAATTCGTAGTTATTGTGGAAAAGTCTTTAATTTGATTGATACTTTCACCGATTAAATAATTGTCCCGCTCGGGACGACGCCGTTTTTGGGAATGATGACTATTCCGTCGCGGATGTAATATAATGGATTATCCACGTTTGCGGGCTTTCCGGCGGGTGAGATTACAACATTGTCTCCGATTCGCACATTTTTATCAAGGATGGCATTTTCAATCCTTGTATTTTTTCCTACGCCGATGCGGGGTCTTCCGGCGGCTGCGTTTTTTGCAATTGACTCCGCTGATTCATAATAGTCGCTACCCATCATTACAACCCGGTGAAGATAGCTGCCGGCGTCCACAAACCCGCGCAACCCGATTATTGAGTTTTCTATGCTGGCGTGGTTAATGATGCAGCCATCGGAAATAATCGCATGGTTTATTGAAGCACCATTAATCTTTGACGGCGGCAAAAATCTCGGGCGGGTATAGATTGGCGAAAGTGTGTCAAAATAATTGAATCGCGGCAGTTCGGCAACTGCGTCAAGGTTTGCTTCAAAAAATGATTTTATTGTTCCAATATCTTCCCAGTAGCCTTGAAAGATATAGGCGTAAACCTTATGAGTCTGGACAGCCATTGGTATAATGTGTTTGCCAAAATCGGAAAATGAATTGTCAAGCAACCTGAAAATTACATCGCGGCTGAAAACATAGATTCCCATAGAGGCAAGGAAAAATTCGGCATCACCTTTTACTCCGAGCTTATCATACCAGGCGCGGTCAACCCTCAGGGCATCAAGCGTCTCGGGCTCTTTCGGTTTTTCGGCAAACCTGACGACCCGACGCGTTTCATCAATCTGCATTATGCCAAGCGATGAAGCGGCTTCGCGTGTAACAGTAATTGCGCCAATAGTTACATCTGCGTTGGTTTTAGCGTGTTGTTCAAGCATCGGACGAAAATCCATTCTATACAACTGGTCGCCGCTGAGGATTAACAGATATTCAAAATTATGGTTAACAAAATGAACGAGGTTTTTGCGAACTGCGTCGGCAGTCCCCTGGTACCAGGACATACTTGTCGGCGTCTGTTCGGCTGCCAATATCTCCACGAATCCGCCAGAAAAATGGTCAAATTTATACGATTGCGATATATGCCTGTGAAGGGATGCAGAATTAAACTGCGTTAGTAAATAAACTCGCTTGAGGTTTGAGTTTATGCAGTTTGAAATAGGTATATCCACGAGCCTGTATTTGCCGGCAAGCGGAACGGCTGGCTTGGCGCGTTCTCGCGTCAGGGGAAACAATCGCGTTCCCTGTCCCCCGCCCATAATAACACACAACACATTGTTGTTGTGCGGAATCGGTCGTTTGAATTCATCCATAGAAACCATAAACCGCAAAAAGACTTATTTTAAAAACCACTCTAAATTAACAAACAACGGAATTTTAGATTTAAATTAACACTTTTTCTTATTATAGGCAAATCTTGAATTAGCATTTTAAAAATCTTTCAGGTATAGCCTGAACCGCAAGGTCTGCTGTCTCTGGATGTTTTACATAGCCCAACTTGTGATTGCATAAATAACCGCGCCTTTTAGACAGTCGCAAACACCAAAAAGGGCAATAATGCGGTTGATTTTAATTTTTAGCGAAATCTAAGGGATGCGTTCATCTTCAATAAGGCTATTTTACGACATCAGGCTCAAAACAGTTATCTGGCAAATCCTCAAAATGGCAAAATATAAAATGCCAGAACAAACTCAGGATTCTAAATTAACGGAAATAAAACCTTATGCAAAAGAAGTCTTCCAGAAGAGACTTTGCATATCAAACTGTTCCGGATTAATACCGGGCAAAAGGTTACAATTTTACAAAAGGATGAATAAGTTCAGAAATGGATTTGCGGTTTTTTGACAGCGGTGGTGTATTAATAATTAAAATAATTATTTCTGACGTTATGAGAGATAAAGAACAAAATAATGATGGCGATGACATCTGGTTGCGAGTGGTGTTAAAGCAACGGTATAAGGAAGAAGAGTTGCCTCCTGGATTTCATTCAGCTGTCTGGAAGCGGATAACATCGGCGACCCCTGCCGAAACGCTCGGGTGGACTTTGCTGAATATGTTAAATTTCGCTTTGAGACCGCAAACAGTCGCATATCTGTTGTTGATTGCGGTTTTAGCCGGTTTTGGTGTCGGGTATTTCAATGGAAAAATGGCAGTTAAAAAAGCCGCCCAAAGTCAATATATTGAATATGTTATTCCATCTGAATTAAGGTAAACGATGGATATTTTGAGGAAATCATTTGTGTTGTGTGCGGGCATTGTGGTGTCTGCAATTGTGATATTTGCGGTTTCATTTTTGGTTGGATATCACCTCTGTGTTAAAGAGACTGAACATATTGATGAGTTGGAGTGGTTGAAAAAAGAATACAATTTGAGTCAATCTCAACTTGAAGAAATAAGGAAACTACACGCAGGATATCGTCCGATTTGCGAACAGATGTGCGCAAAGATTGCAGACAAAAAGAGGCAGCTTTCAGAGGCGCTTGAAAAAACGACAAATATGACTCCTGAAATTGAAAAAATGCTGGTTGATATTGGAACATACCGCGCTCAATGTCAGGCTGAAATGTTAAAACATTTTTACCTGGTAGGCAGTAAAATGCCGCCTGAACAGGGTCAACGTTATTTCAAAAAGATGCGGGCTTTTGTATTGGGTGGTCACGAACAGATGGAAGAATCAATGTCTAAAACGCAAAATGCAGGCGCGCATTCACACCCCTGAGGATGAGCAAGACGAACAATTGATGGAACGTCTTATTAGCGGCGAGGATAAGGCACTTGACATTATTATTGATAAATATGGCAAAGAGATTTTCAACCTTCATCTTCGTTATACTAACAATTACGAAGACGCCGATGATTTAGCGCAGGAGACATTTGTCAGGCTTTATTTCAATAAAAATAAGTTCTCAAAAAAATATAGATTTAAAACATGGTTATACACGATAGCGATGAATCTGGCGCGCAACCATTACAGGTGGAAGAAAAGACATTTGAACATTTCTATAGACGCAGACCCCGAAGAGGAGGATGAATGGGTGCCGGGTATCGCGATTTCAACGAAAACCGATCCGCTAAAGGAATCAATAAATCGGGAACTGGGCAATGCAATTGATGAAGCGATGAACCTGCTTCCCGAAGACCAGCGCGAAGCCATTGTTCTATGCGAGTTGCAGGATTTGTCGCTCGCTGAAGCCGCCCAGGTCTTAAACACCACAGTAAAGACGGTTGAATCTCGCCTTTATCGGGCTCGCAAAACGTTGCGTGAAAAACTAAAACATTACCTTGATTAAATTTTACCCGAAGCATTACTTTTTAATTTTCAAAGCGTAAACTTCAGATTTTTCACGGATTCCAGATCGGTAAACTCAAAACAAGTTTCAAATTCGGACTTTAATAATTTTCCCGAACTGGCTTTAAATTGAACTGCCACAAAAACCGTCTAAATCAGAGTGGTTTAAGCTGCGGTAAAAATGTTTTGAGAATTTCAAATTGCAGGTAGAATTATTTTGCGCGTGTTTTTGAACGGATTTTTTTTTGTGTGAACGAAATTGATAGAACATCGGTAACATATCGTTACGAGCGGATTCGCGCCGTGGCGAACGGTATGCTTGAGATGGCTGGAAGCACATTCCTGCTGTTGATAGCCGTTCGCTGGCTTAATGCTGGGGCGATCGGCAAGGCTTTGATCGCCGGCGGTGGAAGCGCGGGTCTAATACTATCGCCTTTTGTCGTCTGGTGGGTAAGCAGGAACGGATTAAATTCAACCGCTGCTGCATCAAAGCTTGCGGCAGTGGGGTCTATCACATTTATGACAATGGCGCTTTTCCCACTTCTTCCTGTGTACATTATCGGCAGTGTAATCACGATGGCGTGCGCTTCCTCAATGATTCCGTTGTTGACGCAGGTGTATCAGGAGAATTATCCACAATCAAAACGGGGTCAGCTTTTTTCGCGCACAGTAATGATAAGGATCGGAACAGCAGCCATATTCAGCGAGCTTGCCGGACGCGGTCTTGCCTATCTGGACGGTTTTCGGTGGTTATTGATTGTGTTTGCGGCGGCGTTCGGAGTCGCTCATTACTGTCTGAGGCGAATACCGTCAAATCGTTTAAAAGACAGTGGCGGTTCAAACCCGCTGCGGGCTATGCGGTTTGTTAAAAACGACAGTCTTTTCAGATACACGCTTATCTGCTGGATGTTGATGGGGTTTGCAAATTTGATGATGTTGCCGCTGCGCGTTGAATACCTTGCCAATCCGAAATATAATCAGGCGCTGGATGTCAAAACTATAGCCCTGCTTATCGGCGTCATACCCAACATTGTGAGGTTGATAATGAGTCCGGTGTGGGGATGGATGTTTGACCATCTGAATTTTTTTGCGCTACGTGTGATTTTAAATCTCGGTTTTGCGCTCGGAATATTTTCGTTTTACACGAGCGACAGTTTTGACGGGCTTCTGGCGGCGGCAGTAATATTTGGCGTTTCAAATGCTGGCGGCGATGTGGCATGGAGCCTGTGGGTGACAAAGTTTGCGCCGTCTGAACACGTTGCCGATTATATGTCGGTTCATACTTTCTTTACCGGCATTCGCGGCGTGGTGGCGCCAATAGTCGCTTTTCAACTCGCAGCCGCAAATGTTCCTCTAAAAACATTGGGCTATATCTGCGTAGGTATGATAGTGTTGGCGAGTCTTATGCTGTTATTTGAAGTAAAATCTGGAAAAAAAGAGGGTGAAACCGCAGCGATTATTGAAGAGGTCTCTGAATAATTCCTGAAGCAAATACGTCAAATAGTGCAAAACCATTACAGGTTAAATGGAAATTATCTGATTGAATAACAAAAACAAAGAAGTATAATCGCGGTTATGAAAACCAATGAAAAATCGGTCACCTCACGTCGTGAGTTTATAAAAACCACAGGCAAAATTGCGGCTGTTTCGGCGCTTGCCGGGGTCAGCATTCCGCACGTTCACGCTGCCACGAGCGATTTGATTCAGGTTGCGTTAGTCGGTTGCGGAGGTCGCGGAACAGGCGCGGCGGCAAACGCGCTCGGAACCAATAAACTTGGTCCGATTAAGCTTGTCGCTATGGCTGACATCTTTCCAGATAAACTCAAAGATAGTTATAACAATCTAAAAAATCAAAAACAGGACCTTGTAGACGTACCGCAGGAGCGTCAATTCCTCGGTTTTGACGCCTATAAAAAGGCGATGGACTGCTTGAAGCCAGGCGACGTGGTAATTCTTACCACTCCGCCAGCATTCCGCTGGGTGCATTTCACATACGCAATCCAGAAAGGATTAAATGTGTTTATGGAAAAACCGGTCACTGTTGACGGACCGACAAGCAAGCGGATGTTGAAACTCGCCGATGAATCGGTTGCGAAAAACATCAAGGTTGGCGTCGGTTTAATGTCACGTCATAGCCGCGCTATGCAGGAGTTGTATCAGCGGATACAGGACGGCGAGATCGGAGATATTCTAATGATGCGCGGTTATCGGATGCACGGACCGGTTGGTTATTTCGCCTCTGTGGCAAAGCCGCCCGGGATTAGCGAACTTCTCTATCAGGTTCAACGTTTCCACAGTTTTCTGTGGGCAAGCGGCGGTAACTACAGCGATTTTTACATCCACATCATTGACCATCTGTGCTGG
>JBAMMJ010000070.1:6113-9535 GCA_039793825.1 Verrucomicrobiota bacterium
GATGAAAAACGCCTGGCCTGTCAGCGCCCAGGCGCTGGGCGGACGCCATTATAAAGTAAGTCCGGAGGGGAAGCCCTACGTTGACCAGAACTTTGATGTCTATGCCGTTGAATACACATTTGCCGATGGTACAAAGATGTTTTTTGACGGCAGAACTATGACCGGTTGCAACGACATCTACGCAAGTTACTGCCACGGCACAAAGGGAATGGCGATCGTTTCGGCCGGCGGCGACATCGGTATGCCTTCGCGCACATTTAAAGGCCAGAATCCATCGCGCAAAGATATGATATGGGAATCAAAAGTTAAACCAGATGAATCCGACCCATACCAAAACGAATGGAACGATTTGATTGACGCTATCCGCAACAACAAACCGTATAACGAAGCGCGTCGCGGCGTTGAGGCAAGCCTTGTAACTTCAATGGGCAGAATGGCGGCGCATACAGGTCAGATAATTACTTACGACCAGATTCTGAACTGCGACCATGAATTCGCTCCCGGGCTTGACACATTGACCGAAAACTCGCCCGCCCCGCTGCAGCCGGACGCAAACGGAAAATACCCCGTGCCAGAGCCCGGTATTAAAAAGACAAGAGAATATTAATATTCAGCATCCTGTCGCAATTCACCACAACGGACGTCCAGATGGACGTCCGTTTTCCTTTTTGTAAAATTAAACTAAAGAGGGCAATATCTTTGATAAATCTTTGCTCGTTCAATTCAGCGTTAGAAATTCAGGCTATTTTCACACGCAGGCATAGATTAAATTAGTTAAAATTGATTTAAAATGCTTTCTGCGATGTAATCTGTCCAGTTCACCTGAATCGGTTCTTTTAAAAGATGGGATTTGTTGAAATCTTTTTCAAACAGTTGTTGTTTTAATTGGTTTGCGATATCGGGGTCTGAGGTTGCGAGGTTAATTTCCTGATTTCTGCGGAGACTGAGGCGGTTAAAATTTGCCGAGCCGAAACAAGCCCAACCATCAATCAATGCTGCTTTGACGTGTGTCATTCCCGGGTAAATGTAAACCGAGACGCCGTTGTTAAAAAGGTAATTTGCGGTTATATAAATTCCGCTATTGCCGCCGGGGGTGTCGCATCTATCGGGCAGGATTACGCGAACATCCACACCGCGGCGACGCGCCTTTACAAGGGCTGTTGCAAACGAGCTGTCATACAGATAAGAGTTTTCAATATAAATATAACTTTGCGCCCTTTTAATAGCTTCAAACAGGGCGGTTTTCAGTTCAAGGTCTGCTGTTTTGGTATGAAGCACGCGAGCGAGCGCGTATTTCTCGCCTGAAACTTTGAGCTGTTTGCCGCTCTCTGGCTGCTTGCCAAAGAATGTAAAAAAACAGCCTAAATCTCCGAGCGCGCCGGCGTGGGCAAACGCTTTTTCAAAATCAAACTTTAAAGTTTCTACTATCGGACCGGAGACTTCAGCCATAAGGTCGTGCCACTCGTAACGATATTCGCGTCCGATGTTCATTCCACCGATAAAAGCGGTATGCCCGTCAATTATTACAAGTTTTGAGTGGTCCGAAGTAAACCACGGATTCAGAAAAGCGCGAACTCGGACTTTGGAGTCTTTTTGAAGATAGCGTCTTATTGAGGAGGGCTGAATAAATCCTTCTCTCATTGGAGTTTCTGGCAGCGACCGAGAAGAGGTTTGAGTGCTCAACAGGTCTAACAATACCTCTACTTTGATTTCAAACGAGCGTTGTTTCAAAAGGTCCGCCACATCTACAGCCACGTCATCGTTGTCAAAGATTGAAACGCGAATCTGAACTTTGTTCGTTGCCGACTTAATTTTGTCAATCAGGACGGGAAAATAACTTTCGCCGTCAATCAAAAATTTTATATTTGCTTCCTGCGCTTTGCGGTGAGTTTTTTTATCAAGCCATTGCTCCCATTCTGTTAAGTCCATTGATGAATTATAGGATAATGGCGGTATATCGGAAGATAGTTGCGGCAGACGAAGATGGATTAAACTGGCGCTCAACTGCCAGCCGGTGTTGAGTAAACGGCATATTGTTGAAAAGGGATTTTTAATCGCAGAAATCAGATGGCTTTCAAAGATAAGTGAAGAAAGAACCTGGATTGAGGCGTCAAACGGAAACTTGCCATACGGATTGCTTCCGGTGTGCGGCTCGTAAAGAGCAACGCAAATTTTCTGCTCGCTATCAATTAAAAGAAACCGCACCGGTTTCCGCTTCGTCTCCAGAACAAAAAGAACCAGACGGTCCTGATTAAATTCTGGCAATTCTCCAGCGAGAATTTTAGCGGCGATTTCTGAAAATTCTCTAACCCCGTACCGTTGTTTAATCTCAATATCATCTGGCGCGGTTTCCGGGGCGGTAGCATGGATTTTTCCCGTTGCGTCCCTGAACATTATCACTTCTCTGAACAAGAAATTGAAATATATTGCGCTGTTCGGTTCAGGCGGGGTAAGTCGTTCGGCGATTCGGTTAACCAGATTTGTCCAGACTTTGTTATCCAGTGCGACAGCCTTTCTCCATCTGCCCGTATCGTTGTCCTCCTCAATTTTAGAACGGGATAAATCTGGCGGACTCAGGTCCAACGTCAATTCCGCAACATATTGGACAAACTCGTAACCCTGTATTGGCGATTTTTTCCACCGCGCTTTGAAGGATAAAACCTTCCCTTCGGTTTCGCGATAAAAAATTATTAGCCGATTCTCTTTTACATACGCTTGCGGAAGTTGCCTTTCAACTGCGGCTTCAAGCGTCGTTGCGCCTTTGACTCGTCCGCTTGCCGTCGCCGAAAAGGAATTGAATGGTTTAAACAACAATAAACTTAAAAGGCTTATAAGTAAGATATGCCTTAGCGTTTTTATGCCCGTTGTCGGAACGAAATCCATTTTGAGACATTTTAAACCACGCCTGGGCTTATTGTTTTAACGTTTCAAACCATTGATAAGCGGCAAAAAAACAGTAGGCGCTTCCGCTTGCGTGATCCCCTTGCGGATATGGATCAATCAATTGAACCTGTGTAGCGCCAAGGTTTTGAAAACTCGCATAGGCAACTTCCGAATTCGCGTAAGGAACGGTGGTATCGCCCCGACAGTGATACATCCTCATAGGCGCAACTGGGCGCCAATTATAAAGGTCGTTAGCCGCCAAAATAATTCTGAATGGATGCAATGAGTTTGTCTTGAACTCGGTAAAAAAACCCGGCTTGAGAATTTGCGACGGAACAGCCGGCATAGCGGACCTGATCTGGCTGCCGGAGTGTCGCCCGTCAAACAGTGGCGGTAATGTTGTGGCATAAGGCTCCGCCAGGAATTCCGACGGAGAGTTATAAAGTTTATAGACAGAATTATACGAGAACAAAGTGTATGCCAGATATTCCGGGTTGTTGTAAGGTTGTTCAGAAATCATAAGGTTGAGCATAGTCCCT
>JBAMMJ010000071.1:0-1190 GCA_039793825.1 Verrucomicrobiota bacterium
GTTCAGATTACGTGGGCAACAAATCACGGGATTTATGATATTGGAGTTCCGCCACTACCATTTGATAGTGGCGCTTCAAACGCGAGTTGGGGTTATTTTTTGACCGATATAATTCCGCCGGTGATTGTTTCAATTAATCCGCCTGCTGGTTCTACCGTCAACGAGCTTGTAGCGATTGGGATTGTTTTTAGCGAGCCTGTAGCAGGGGTTGACGCGAGCGATTTATTGATAAATGGGAATCCTGCCATTGGTGTTAGTGGCAGTGGTTCAAACTATACATTTTATTTCCCGCAACCGCCTTATGGTACGGTTCAGATTACGTGGGCTCAAAATAATGGAATAACCGACCTTGCGACGCCGCCGAATCCATTTAATGCGGCAGCCGCCACCTGGCAGTACCAGCTTGAAGCGCCTAAGACTGTTCTGGTTGCAACCAATGCGGTCTGGAAGTATAAAAAAGGCACTTCTGAGGCTTCTAATCCGATCAGTGCCTGGCGATTGATTAATTTTGATGACTCAGGTTGGCTGGAAGGTCCGGGACCATTTTATTATGATGTTGATGGGAAGCCGGTGCCTTATGTTGGGAACACGTTATTAAATGATATGCGAAATAGTTACACCAGTGTTTATTTTAGGCATCGTCTTGTTATAACAAATCTTGCTTATATTAAGAGTGTAACCATCAATACACTGAGCGACTATGGTTACATATTATGGATCAACGGAGTGGAATTGATCAGATACAATACACGTGTTACAGGCGATATACCGTATAATAATACGACTCCAGCTAATAATAGTGTCTCAGAGCCGTTAGTTCTTCATAGCTTTACCTTTACAAATCTTGATACATTCCTGACTAACGGAACAAATGTGATAGCTGTACAGGGTCTAAATGCGACGCTCTCAAGCAGCGATTTCTTATTCAATATGGAGATGACCGCTGTAATTTCCGATCCGAGTCTTGAACCGCCGAAAATCGGGAGTGTAAATCCACCTGCTGGCGATGTGTATTATTTAACAAATATAACAGTGGTATTTACTGAACCGGTGACAAATGTTGATGCCACAGACTTACTGATAAATGGAATCCCGGCGACATCAGTTTCCGGGGTTGGAAATGTGTTTACATTTAGTTTTCCGCAGCCGCCGTATGGAAATGTTCAGATTACGTGGGCAACAAATCACGG
>JBAMMJ010000072.1:0-9514 GCA_039793825.1 Verrucomicrobiota bacterium
CCTGCAAAATCGCGTGATAGGCGCGCACTGCTTCTTCTGGAGAAATTCTGCCATCAACAATCAGCCGAAGCATTTCTATAAAGGCAAGCTGGTGTTCGGCGTTATTTATCTTTCTTCCAAACAATGCCACTCTTGCGCCATATTTTTTGGCTTCATAGATGAGGCGAAAGGCGTCGTAAGTGGTTCCAGCGCTGCCGCCAAGTATTCCAACGATTAGATTAGGGTCATACTGGCAGAGTTCCTCAAGGGAGCGCGGACCGTGATAAACAATTTTTAAAAATAGCGGTCTTCCCGATTCCGGCACCCCGGCAAGGCTGCGAATAATGTTGTCATTTATAAATTCGCCAAGTTTTTCCTGCGGAACACCGCTCGGGACATTCGGGTCGAAAACCTCAAGAAAATATCTGAATTTCTTTCGTTCAGCCTCTTCCCTGAACTCCTTGAACGCCTGAAGTGTTCGGCGGTCTTCTTCAAGCCGATTTACAAAAGTAATTGAATACAATCCAAGATTTGCGCCCGGAAATTCATCACCTGTTCGGTCGCACTCAATCTTGCCGCACTGGATATGATCAATCGTAGCGGTTCGGAACGGAATTGAAGGCTCTTTAGTATAAACGCCGTGACGAATTGCCCAGATATCCGTTGTATCGTTTGCCCGGGCTGCCGGCGTCACGTGAGAATTTTTAAACAGCCCTTCTTTAATCGTCAGTTGTTCATTTACCGAAGCGGACATCAACATTATGTCAATAACCCCCTGATGAACAATTTCTCGGATAATATCAAGAAATTCAGGCAGATTCCGATAACCAAATTCCTCGCGGGTCCATACCTCAGGGGAAAATTGAGCCGCGCGCGCCCCTTGCGATGATAGATAATGGCGCGGTCCCGGGGCACGGACCCCAAACGCCATATCCGCGTCTTTTGCGTCGGCAATTATAAATACATCGGCGTTTCTGTCTTTTTTTAATTGCGCGAGTTTTGCATCCAGCGATTTCATTGCGTTTTAATCTGGTCGCGGGTTTGTTTAAGTATGCGGGCTGAATTTTGCAATGCAATCAGTTCTTTCTGCCAAAGGTTGAATACAACGTGCCTGTGAACGCCCCCTGCGCCTACAACTGTCGGAACACTTATACAAACCTCGCTTATATCGTAAGCCCCGTTCTGCATCGTGCTTACGGGCAAAATTTGTCGTTTATTAAGCGCAATTGAATGAACGACCTCTCTGATAGCAACCGCAACCGCCCATCCTGCTCCCCCTTTCTTCTTTATCATCTCTGCGCCGCTCTGTTTTACTCGTTCAAAAATTGTTTGCTGAAACGCAGGATTGCACTCTTTTAACGATGTAAGCGGCAAACCGTTAACAGTAGCCGACGACCATATCGGAACCATTGAATCGCCGTGCTCGCCAAGTATAAGCGCCCGTATTTGAGTGGGGGCAGTTTTAAGTTCATCGGCAATCAGCGAGCAAAACCGCGAAGTATCAAGCATTGTCCCCAGTCCGATTACCCGCTGCCAGGATAACCCGGAAAATTCAACCGCAAGTTGTGTCAATAAATCAACCGGATTGGTAACAACAAAGATGATGGCGTCTTTTCTAAGCCCGGCAGCTTTTATGTTTTTCAATATGTCAAGAAACAACGCCACATTTCTGTTTATCAGGTCTAAACGCGATTCGTCCGGCTTTCTGCGAAGCCCGGCGGTAATTATGAACATATCGCTATCACTTGCGCGGGAATAGTCCCCAGAGTAAATTGATTGGTCAGCTGTAAAAGCGCTTCCGTGCAATAAATCCAGAGCCTCTCCTTCTGCCCCTGTCTGATTTGCGTCAAGTATTTGAATTTCTGAAACAACTCCGCCACATTGGAGCGCAAACGCTGCGCAAACTCCAACCCTGCCCGCTCCGCCAATGATAGTAACCTTCATAAATAATATTTGAAACTATTCTTCCGTCACTTTGCCTTGCTAAGCTCAGCCATAATCCGTTCAGTCACGGCAGCCACAATAGATTCAGCCTCAGCATCCGCTTGAGCCTCCTGAGTTTGATTTGATTGATTTACCGAACAGGCAACCCCGGGACGCCAATCGCTGTTGTCGCACAACTCGCACTCTTTCAAACCAAATCTCGGGTCCGGTATTCCGAGATTTTGTTTAATTTTGAGAAGGTCTTTCATATACTCCGGCGAGAATGTGTTGGGTTGTTTGCCGAGTTGCGACGCCACAACGATTGTGCGGCAATACGCCTCTATGATTTCCATCTTCCAGTAGGCGTCTTCTACACTTAGATGACTCCACGCCACAACGCCGTGATTTGCCATTAAAATCGTATTGTGCTTTTCCGCTAATTCTGCAACAAGTTTCCCCATATCAAGAGTGCCCGGCGTCCTGTATGGCGCTATCGGCACTTCGCCGCAAAAAACTTCAAACTCCGGTATCATACAGGTCGGCGGCTCAATCCCGGCAACGGCAAACGCCGTTGCATAGGGCGGATGACAATGCACCGATGCAACCGCTTTGGGCTGCTTTTTCATAATCTCAAGGTGCATCAGTATTTCACTGGTGCGTTTTTTAACCCCGAGGAGTTGATTTCCATCCATATCCACAAGACACATATCCTCGGGTTTCATAAACCCTTTGGAAACAAGCGTCGGCGTGCACAAAACAATGTCCGAACCCACTCTTATCGCTATGTTTCCACCATTTCCATCCACATAAGCCCGATGCCAGAGCCTTCTCCCGATATCGCAAATTTGCAGCTTAAACTCCTGAATCGGTTTTGAATTGAAAAACTTCTCAAGGTCAGATTTCGGACTTTTTGAGTTAACGTTTAGCGGGGCTTCCTGCTCCGACTTTTGCGTCTGCGCCTGTGATGGATTCTGCTGTTTTTGAACCGCGGGTTTAAACTTTCCGTCCATCTCTATCTCCCGCAAAAGGTCCCGCGCCGACGGCGTCAATATCGCGTCTTGTGGAAGCGATTTCACATCTCCGCCGTTTCTTAAAAACTCTTCAAGGTCTTTAAGACTTATTACCTTTTTCATAAATTAAATTCGCGTTTCTATTTTTTATTCAGACTTCTGTTCTGGTTTAATGGGGTCGTAAAAAACATAATCCACCAGCGCCGCGTTAATGGCATCAATTGGCGTCGGTTCTTCAAACGGCTGAGCCGCCTCCCTGCCTTCAACAAAACCGATTGTCTGCCCCACTGAACCGCCAAGATCGTCATACACAACAAGCGACGGTTCTTTGCTCATCCCCTCAGGCGGACTGGTCCCCTGTTGAAAAAAATTGCGATTGAACGGACTGACAATCAGCCATCGCGCCCCAATCAGACTTGGCACAACCGCGTTTAACGTTACTCTGCCGATGACCTTGCCTAATCTCATACATTGAATCAACTTTTCTCAGCCGCTTCTTTCATCTCCGCATACACATCGTCAACGATTCCGATTATCATCCACCGCACCGGGCTGAGCTCATCTCCGACTACCTTTCTTGAGGCTGCGCCGTCGCTTGAAATTATTACCCTCTGGTGCATCCCTGCGCCGAGCGGGTCAATGGCGATCTGCGGAACGCCTTGAGGCTCGCCATCAGAGCCAATAGGCTGGCATATAATCAGGCGCCACCCCTCAAGGCTCTTATGCTTGCGGACCGCCACAACATTGCCTTCAACCCGCGCCAAAAACATTTCTAAAATATCCTCAAATAATCCACCATACAGCAGCGGCGAACCCGCGTAAACGTGCGTGGATTGCAAATCCCCTCGCCGGTTGTCGTGGCTATTGAAAAATTCGGATATCCCTCGCCGCCACTTCCAAGCCCGGCAACGCAAGGTCCGTTTTTGACAAAGAGCGTCGTCTCAAGCGCCCGCGCCATCATCGTCATATGTTTCACATTGTGCGAGTGAATGATAGCGGAGTGTTTGAAACCGTGTTCGGCTTTCTTTGCAAGCTCAATTCCTTCCTCAACGGTCTTAATTCTTATAACTGGAATAAACGGCATCATCTGCTCTTCAATAACAAACAGATGGTCGGGCGAAGTTTCAGCATAAAGCAGTTGTGTTCCAGCCGGTATATTCGCGCCCGCCGCCCTTGCAAGAACCTCCGGGTCTCTTCCGATTAAATCGCGGTTAACGACCGCATGAGCGCAGCCGCCGCCCTGACCTTCCGGAAAAACAAAAGCCGCCTTTGTTAGCCGTTCAACCTGCGCGTCGGTCAAACGATAAGCCCCGTGCTTTTCCATCGCAGCCATAAATTTGTCGGCGATTTTATCAAGCACAAACACCTCTTTTTCGCCAATGCAGAGAAGGTTGTTGTCGTAAGAGGCGCCAAAAACAACACTCCAACCGGCGCGGTCTAAATCCGCAGTGTCGTCAACAAGAACTGGCGGATTTCCGGGTCCGGCGCAAATCGCCCGCTTCCCTGTCTGCATCGCCGCTTTAACAACACCGGGTCCGCCGGTCACACAAAGCAATTTTACAAACTCGTTCTTTGCAATTAAATTAAACGATTCAATTGTGGGCTTCTCAATTATTGTAAATATGTTTTCTATACCGGTCTGTTTGTAAATTGCTTCATTAAGGACCCGTGTTGCAGTTACGGCGCACTTTGCCGCTGCCGGATGCGGATTGAACACCACCGCGTTGCCGGCGGCAACCATACTTATTACATTACAAGCCATCGTGGGAATAGAGTGTGTTGATGGCGTCACCGCCCCAATCACTCCAAACGGCGCGTATTCTTCAAGCGTTATGCCGTGGTCGCCGCTCATCGCATACGGCAACAAAAATTCAACCCCCGGCACCGCTTTCAATCCCTTTAACTTCTCAATCTTATGGTCAAGCCTGCCGATCTTCGTTTCATCAAGCTCAAGCTTTCCCCATTCTTCTGCCCTGTCGTAACATATCTGCTTAACCAGCTCTACAATCTTTTGCCTTGCCGCAACACCCTGTTCACAGAGCTGGAGATAAGATTCATACGCAGCCTGGCAGGCTTCAGTTGCATCTTGAAAAACGCCATATCTTCCTCTAAATCCCGGAGCCGAACCGCTTTTTACCGATGGCGCCTTCCGCTGCTGTTCCAACGGACAACCACCAGGCGAAGATTTTGGCTGACCAAGCCTTTGCAAAACCTCTTCAACGATCTCCCGAATCAATGTTTCGTTCACCTGATTGCTCATAAATTAATAAGTTAAATTTTTTACTGACCGCTCTGTTTTTCTTGATGCGAGGAATAAATCTGCTTTCCAAACACATCCACTGTGTCCACTATCCCGATTACCACAGCGTCAACGGGCGCATCCTTCATATTGGGAGCAAGCCGCGCCGAACTGCCCTGAGTAAATAAGACCAACTCCCCAACCCCCGCTCCAACCGTGTCCACGGCAACAATCGTATTTGTACCGGGCTTGAATTTCGTCGGGTCTTTGTCGTCAACCAGTTGTGGACGCAACAACAATAGTTTTCTTCCGCTCATATGGGCGTCCTTCTTCGTTGAAACGACCGAACCTTCAACCTTTGCCAGAAACATTTTTCTTGATAGTTTTAAGCTGAAGCGGAAGAGACAGGCGGCAATCAAAACCACCTGTTGCTAATCCGGTCCAACCAGGGTTATTTCTTTTTCGGCAATATCTGGTCAACGTCCGGATGCGGACGGGCGATTACATGAACGCTAACAAGTTCCCCTTTCATCGCCTTAATCGCCTGCGCGCCGGCGTCAACAGCAGCCTTAACCGCAGCCACATCGCCAACCACAACCGCAGTTACAAACGCGTTCCCAACCTGTGTAACAGGTCCGGCAAGCTCAACATTTGCAGCCTTCAACATTGCGTCGGTTCCTTCCACAAGGGCTACAAGCCCGCGTGTTTCAATCAGTCCAATTGCCTGTTGCGCCATAATTTTTTCCTTTGTTATAGTTTGTTAATTACCTGTTTTTGTCTAAAAATCTTTTTACCTCGCGAGCAACCACAAGTTCCTCATTTGTCGGAATAACCATTACTTTGACCTTTGACCCCGGTTTACTTATAACTGCCTCGCGAGCCCTTACGTTTTCATTCGCCTGTTTATCAATTTCAATTCCCAGAGATTCAAGCCCGGCGCAGACCCCCGCCCGAACGCCGGAATGGTTTTCGCCAATCCCAGCCGTAAAAACAATGGCGTCGGCTCCGCCCATCTCAAAGAAATATGCCCCTACCCAGTGCCGTGTTGTATAAATAAGCAAATCAAGCGCAAGCCGCGCCCGGCTGTTTCCCTCCTCCGCAGCCTTGGTAATGTCGCGGATATCATTTGAAATTCCGGAGACCCCTTTTAACCCGGACTCTTTGCAAAGAACCCTCTCCACCTCGTCAAGCGTCAACCCCATCGCCCTTATAGCATACGGAATCGCAAACGGATCAAGATCGCCAACCCTGTTGTTATGCGGCAAACCCGATTGCGGACTCATACCGAGACTATTACCAATAGCCACGCCGTTTAAAATTCCACTCACCGATGAACTACCGCCAAGATGACAGGAGATAACACGCAAATCCGGCTTGTTGACCTTTCCTGAAGCGCCATTAACATAGAGCAACCGCGCCCGCGTAGCCACATCTTCCCTGCCGAGTAATTCAGCCGACCGTTCAGCAATATATTTATGGCTCGCCCCGTGAAATCCGTGACGCCTGATTCCCGCTCTATGCCACTGTTCAGGCACAGCATATCGGATTGCCGCCTCTGGCGCCCACTGATAAAAGGCATCCTCAAACAATCCCACAAGCGGCACCCCCGGCATCCTCTCCGCAAATATCCGAATACCCTTTATGTATGGCGGATTGTGCGCCGGAGCAACCGAATTCACCTCTTCCATCGCCTTTAACACCGCCTCGTCAAGACGAACACATCCTGTTACATCTTTTGCAAGCACAGTCTTAAACCCCACCCCGGCTATATCGTTTAGCGAATGGATTACTCCGGCGCCGGTAAGCTCGTCTATGCAATCCTGTACGGCTTTTGAATAGTCGCTCACCCGTTCAAATCCCCCGCGATGCAAGAGTTGCTCGGCTCCATTGCCAAAATCAAAGAGCCGCCACTTAAGCGAGGTTGAACCAATGTTTGCGACCAATATCTTCATAGCGACAGGTGATTGCCAGACAAACCGATCTCAAAGACTGCGTCGTATTAAAAGCCGTGTCGGCTCCGACGCTATTATTGCAACCACTTACCAAGACCCGAAAGCCCTTCGTGCGGACGCGGTATCACCTGAACGCTGATAACAGTTCCAACCTGCGCCGCAGCAGCCGCTCCGGCATCCGTCGCCGCTTTCACCGCCGCAACATCGCCGCGGAAAAACGCCGTCACATACCCGCTCCCGATCTTTTCCCAGCCGGTCATTGTGACGTTTGCCGCCTTGAGCGCGGCATCTGCTGCTTCCATAAGGGCGCACAACCCCTTGGTTTCAATCATTCCAATCGCTTGCTGCACCATACAATTCGCTCCTCCAATTTTTAATTGGTTATAGTTGTTATTTCCCCTGCGGTTTTGGCTGTTCGCCAAGAAACGCCTTCAGCAAATCCTCGTGCGGTCGCGCAATGATGTGCGAACTGATAAGCTCGCCAACCTTACTCGCCGCCTTTGCCCCGGCATCCACCGCAGCCTTAACGCTGCCAACATCACCTTTAGCAAGCACAGTTATCAAACCGCCGCCAATAGGTATCGTCTTTACAAGACTCACATTCGCAGCCTTGACCATCGCATCGCTGGCTTCAACAGCACCAACATAGCCTTTGGTTTCTATCATTCCAATCGCTTCGCTCATAAGTTTTTCCTCTCGTTTTTTTAACCTGTCATTTCCTTAAAAATCATTTCACAAGTTCACACGGAACACCCGGTTTAAGATTGCAGGCGTTCCCCTCGTCGGTATCAATATGAACCTCAAGCCGAAAACTCGGGTCCACCCGCACAAGCATCTTTTCCAATGTAACAGCGCACGGTCCGCCAACCTTAAGCTTCATCTCATCGCCATTTTTTACCCCGTAAAACGCAGCGTCGTCCGGATGCATATGAACATGCCGCAACGCCCGAATAACCCCCTGCTTCATCTCAAAAAATCCCGCCGGTCCCATCAGCATACACCCGGGCGTCCCATCAATATCCCCGGACAACCTCAACGGCAAATCAAACCCAAGCGCAATACCATCCGTATACGCAAGCTCAACCTGATTCAATTTCCGACACGGACCCAGAATCCGCAAATTTGATATTATCCGACTCCTCGGACCAATCAGAGTAACCGTTTCATTTGCCGCAAATTGCCCCTCCTGATACAACCAGCGGTAGACGGTCAACTTATACCCCTTTCCAAACAATGCATCCACAGCCTCCTGCGTTAAATGGCAATGACGGGCGCTAACGTTCACCACTAAAGGATTTGGGGCTTTCGCAGAACGCGGTAACGGCTTGCCGAGCCGCGCATAAACAGCCTGCCTGACGATATGCTCAACGATCGCGCGATGTATTGTGGTTGATTCTGCGCCCATATTGATTTAAATTTCTACCAAAAATTTATAAAAATATAATAAAATGTCAACAAAATTATTGCAAAATTTTTCAAAATCTGTCAAATTCTTTCAAAACCGTGCAAGCAGAAGAACGACAACACAGGATTGAGGAATATCTGCAACAGGTTGAATTTGCCTCGCTTGAAGAACTGGCGCAACACGTTGGGGCATCTATCTCAACCATCCGCCGAGACCTCACCGCGCTTGAACAAAAAGGGAGTGTTAAAAGAACCCACGGTGGCGCCCGCCTTGTGAACCTTCGCTCTGAAGAATATGTATTTTCGGCTCGCGATACCCATCAATTAGCAGAAAAAGAGGCGATCGGCAGGGCTTGCGTTCAACTAATACACCCCGGGCAAACCGTGATAATGGACGTTGGCACAACCGTTTATCACGTGGCGCGCCATCTTGAATCAATACCGCTCCAGATAATCACTAATTCCTTGCCGGTAGCGAACCTGTTTGCGTCGTCCATACGCGTTGAACTTGTAGTAAGCGGCGGCGTTGTATATCCGCGGCTGGGCGCGCTTGTAGGCCCACAAGCGGTTGAAGCCTTCTCAAAAATCCACGCCGATGTTGCAATAATGGGCGCTGGCGGAATTACAATTGAAGGGATTACAAACTCTCACGGTCTAATGATTGATATTCAGCGCGCGATGATTAACGCCGCAAGCAAAGTTATATTCTGCCTTGACCACACAAAGTTTGGCAGAAAATCGCTGCTCCCACTTTGCGGACTTGATGTGCCGGACGTTATTGTGACCGATTCAAATGCGCCGTCCGACCTTGTGGAAGCGTTAAGAGCCCGGGAAATTGAAGTCATAGTAGCTCAAATTGAAGAATCTGTAACAAAAGAATAAGATTCAATCTGTGTCTAATTTGATTCTTAAATATACCAGTCCGATATAATTAATTGAAATATTTGAAATGCGCTTATTTGGAGTGCGGTTTATATGGAGTGCGGTGTTAAGCCTGCCCAAGCAGG
>JBAMMJ010000073.1:0-1182 GCA_039793825.1 Verrucomicrobiota bacterium
AAGAAAATAACCACAGAGAACACAGAGAGACACAGAGAAGAAACATAGTGGTTTCCAGTATATGACGCCTTCTGGATCGGTTCAGCCAATTACTAAATAATTTTTAAAAATCTTATTTCACCCAGAAGTGCCTTTTTTCCTGGAATGCTAATGATTCGGGGTCTATTATTCTAAAATTCTGAATCTATTGCATTTTTGACAACTTTAATTATTATTAAACTTATGCCGATATACGAATTTTATTGTGAAAAATGCAAGAAAGAGAGCGAGATTCTGGTGCGCTCAAGCGCCACAAAAGGGATAACCTGTCCGCACTGTGGGTCAAAGCGGTTGAAAAAGAAATTTTCAACTTTTAACTCTAAGGGTATGAGCGGCGGCGGTTCTTGTTCAACCTCCTGCAAAGGTTCCTGTTCGTGCTGCGGCAGATAATCTGAGGGATTAAGCTTCAATAACCCTTGCATAAGCCGGGATAACTTTTTATTTTTGTGATTATGAAGATGAATTTTTTTATGTTCACTATACGGGGATTAAAAAGAGCGTTGTTGACTGCCGTTTTGATGAGCAGTTTTAATTGCTTCTGCCAGACGGATGCGGCTTCAATCATCGCGTCTAAAGAAGACGCCGAAGAACGATACAAACGGTTGAGCAGCGCGATTGAGGAACTGCAAGCGGGGCATGCCGCCTTGCGCAAAAGAGTAAGCGACCTTGAAGAGACCGTTCAGAAACTGCGCGAAGAGTTGCAGCGCGCCACGAACGGACTTGTCACGCGCGCCGACCTTGCCACGCTTGCCGAAAAGATTGTGGAACTTGATAAGAGCAGAGAGGCGGACAAAAAATTGATACTTGAACAGCTGTCTAAACTTGGCGCTTCTTTGAAGAACCTGCACAGCGCGGCGCCGCCCCAGGTAGCGCCTGCGCCGACCGTTGCTGAAAAAGGTTATGAATATGTGATACAACCCGGAGATACATTGTCAAAGATAGTAAAGGCTTACAATGACAATGGGATTAAGGTAACGTTAAAACAGGTGCAGGAGGCGAATCCGGGATTGAATCCGAACTCGTTAAAAGTTGGACAAAAGATTTTTATCCCGGCGCCGACAAAATGATAACTAAAATAGCCATCGGAGGTGACTAACTATGCTGAAATCGGGGATTTTAAATCCGCAAATCAACAGTTTGTTG
>JBAMMJ010000074.1:0-14727 GCA_039793825.1 Verrucomicrobiota bacterium
GAACAATAATTCGCTGGATTATGTCTGGCTTAATAGCAAGCAAGTTTGGCGAGGTTTTCCCCTGGGGCACTATCTTTGTAAACGCAAGCGGTTCGTTCGCCATTGGATTTGTCGCTACGTTGACATCGCCAGATGGACGCCTGTTTCTTTCATCTGATGCACGGCAATTTATTATGTTCGGATTACTTGGTGGATATACAACGTTTTCCTCTTTTAGCCTTCAAACACTAAACCTGATTGAAGATGGCGAGTTGCTTATGGCTGCAGGTAATGTGGCGATTTCTGTCTTATTGTGTCTATTGGCAGTCTGGATTGGGCACTTCCTGGCATTAAAAATCAATTTGTTAAATTGGTATTAATTATTTAAAGTTAAAACTATGAACATACCACAAGATGCAGTCCTTTTAAGAATATTCATAGGCGAAAGCGATAAATATGACAAAATACCACTATACGAAGCCATCGTTCTAAAAGCCCGCGAAATGCATCTTGCAGGTGCTACTGTACTGCGCGGACCAATTGGTTTCGGAAAGTCAAGCCGTTTGCATACCGCAAAGATTTTAAGGCTCTCAATGGACCTGCCAATCGTAATTGAAATTGTTGATTCCGAAGAGAAAATCAATTCATTTTTGCCAGAGTTAGAAAAAATGTTAAAGGGCGGATTGGTCACGGTTGAAAAGGTAAAGGTAATTAGCTATAGCGCCGACCAACATTAAAATGCCTTTTAATTAAAACGACGCTTTTTTCTGGTATAAAAAGCTGAATAGAAAAAATATCAGGTAAACTCCATCTTCAATATTTGAAAAAATTACAGTTGTGTGATTAATGTCACTAATTTTCTCAACCTTAGAATTCACCAGCAAAATTCTTTAAAATATCAATCAAATAGAACTTGATACAATTCATTAATCATTCAATTAGAAACTATTTCATACTCAATTACATTTTTCTTGATTTTTTTGTAAAAAAATCCATATTTAAAACCAGATAAAATTGAAAAATTTGTCAGTGAAATGGTTTTGGGTGCCGATGTGGCGGAATTGGCAGACGCGCTAGACTCAAAATCTGGTGGCCGAAAGGCCGTGTGGGTTCGACCCCCTCCATCGGCACCAATTATTACTTATGACTCAATCTATAGTGTTTGTTTCTATAAATAAAAGGATGCGGAATCCGAATAATATTTATTTCAGAAAATGTTTTTTTATCCGATATTGAAATAGAGTAATATATTGAACATATGACGGTGTTTTTCCGTCGAATTATAAAATGCCTGAAAGAGTGCAAATAAAGACAAGACCGCCAAGCGGCTTAAGCGAAAAGGAGCGGCTTGCGCTCATTAATTTGCTTGATGATGAAGACCCGCAAATCTATGCTCACGTCAGGGAAAAGTTAATTGAATGTGGTTCCGAAATCTCAAAGTTGTTAAAACCGTTCACAATTAATGGAACTCCGCTTTTACGCAAAAGGGCAAAGGATATCATCAATTATTTCGCTAAAAAAGAGGCTGATAACGAATTCCTCTCATTTTGCCTTAATAACGGCGAGGACTTAAACCTTGAAACCGGCGTATGGTTCCTGGCAAAAACTCAATACCCTGATTTGAATCAGGAGGCATATAGCGCGTTGTTAGACAAATACGCCTACGACATTGCGTTACATCTAAAACACGTCACACGCGGAATATCAATCGTTAACACAATAAACTATTATCTGTTTGACGAACTCGGTTTCGTGGGCAACGAGGTTGATTATTACAACCCGGAAAATAGTTTTCTGAATATTGTGATAGACAAACGCACCGGGAACCCGGTAAGCCTATGCACACTTTATATCCTCATTGCCCAAAGATTAAAACTACCAATCGCAGGTATTGCCTTGCCCGGCCATTTTATGTGCCGGTTTCAAACTACAACCGAAGAGTTTTATATTGATGTATTTAACCGCGGAAGGATTTTAACTAAAGCCGATTGTATAAGATATCTCCACAATACCAACCATACTATGCACGAAGGCTTTCTGTCGCCGGTAAGCCCGCGTAATATTTTATTGAGGATATGCTCCAATCTTCATCAAATTTACCAACAACGGGAACAACTTGCAGAAGCAGAGCAATATCAACGCTATCTGGTCGCATTAGCAAGGTGATAAACCATAATAATCCTGAATTATCATAAGGCAAACTAATATTGATTAGCATCAATTCATTCTTCATTTTGTATTGATTTTCAAAAATACTCAGTTAATTTTTCTCCAAAAATGAATTGGTATTACAAATTCATAATTGCCTCAATGTGCGCGGGCGCAATGTTAGGGATTGCCGCTTACACATTTATCTATGCCGAAGGTTATTCTTATTTAACAAACAATCCTGCCGCTTGCGCAAATTGCCACGTGATGAACGACTACTACAATGGCTGAATAAAATCCAGCCACCGGCTCGTTGCCACCTGTAATGATTGTCATACACCAAGCGGTATCATAAATAAATATTTAACCAAAGCCGAAAATGGATTCTGGCATTCCTATGCATTTACCACAGGGAGATTTGATGATCCTATCAAAATTAAACCCCGAAATCGGGAGGTAGTTGAACAGGCTTGTCGCAAATGTCACAGTGAAATTATATCCGCAATGGATACTGGTTATCACAATAAAGATTGGAGGGTGTCTTGCGTCAAATGCCATCACGATGTGGGACATCCATAAATTTAAAAAATAACAACCACAAAAAGGAAGAATATGACAGAAAAAAATGAAAAACCGCGGTTAGCCACAATCATAGGATTGGTTGCTGTTGTTTCGGCTATACTCGCTGTAGCAGTTGTTGCGCTGTTGGTGAATATATTTGAGCACAAACAGGAGGCAAAAAATCCATTTTTCAGGGTTGTTGAATTAAACGACTCAATTGATGACCCATCAATATGGGGAAAGAATTTTCCGCATCAATACGATGGCTATTCTCGCACCGTAGATCAGGTCAGAACTAAATACGGCGGCAGCGAGGCTATGCCAAGAACCCCCACGGCAGTAGACCCTCGTTCGGTTGTGGCGCAATCGCGGCTTGAAGAAGACCCGCGATTAAAAACTATGTGGGCTGGGTATGCCTTCGCGGTGGACTTCAGGGAAGATAGAGGACATGCCTATATGCTTGATGACCAAACCTTTACAGAACGACAGCGTGTTGTAAAGCAACCGGGCACCTGTCTTAACTGTCATTCCTCTGTTTACTTAGCCTATAAGAAACTTGGCGATGGCGATATATTCAAAGGATTTGAAAAACTAAATTCAATGCCTTATTCAGAAGCCAGAAGATTAGTTTCGCATCCTGTCTCCTGCATTGATTGCCACGACCCCGAAAGTATGCAATTAAGGATAACGCGACCGGCGTTTATTGAAGGAATTAAAGGCTGGAAAGCCTCGCAAGGGGTTCAAAATTACGATGTTAATAAAATGGCAACTCGTCAGGAGATGAGAACCTACGTATGCGCTCAATGTCACGTTGAATACTATTTTAAAGGACAAGAAAAAAGATTGGTTTATCCCTGGCAAAAGGGAATTAAGGTTGAAAACATTCTCGCTTATTATGATGAGATTGGATTTAAAGACTGGACACACGCGGAAACAGGGGCACCCTGTCTTAAAGCACAACATCCTGAATTTGAACTGTTTAACCAGGGCATTCACTCCCGTTCAGGAGTAGCCTGCGCCGATTGTCATATGCCCTATAAACGCATTGGCGCGGCAAAAATAAGCGACCATCACGTAAACAGCCCGCTTTTGAAGATTAACAACGCCTGTCAAACCTGTCACAAATGGTCGGAATCAGAATTAAAAGCAAGAGTTGAGACTATACAGGATAGAACCTATCAACTTCGCAACATTGCTATGGATGCTTTAATGGATTTGATTCACGATATAAAAGCAGCTAAAGCGGCTGGCAAGTCTGAAGCGGAATTGGCAAAAGCATTGGACTACCAGAGAAAAGCCCAATTTTACCTTGATTTTATTGAAGCCGAGAACTCAACCGGTTTTCACGCCCCTCAAGAAGCGGCAAGAATTCTGGCGGAATCAATCAACTTTTCAAGGCTTGGTCAGGCAAGTCTTAAAGGCGGACAGCAAAAGTTAACCTTGAATAAATAATCAGTTTTACCCTATTGGCTTTTTCTTGGCGTAATAAGACGGTAGAAACCGCCGGAATTTGTCATTGGTATTGATAGCAATTTAACTTCTGTATTTGTTTTGGCTGGTATATCAAGCAGTTTCTGCCACGTTGATGCGCCAAACTTATCTAAATATTCAATTGAATAAGTCCTGTTTGAGATAGCAGTAAAGGTTAAATAAACATTATTTTTATTAACGTTTATAGTCTCAATCATCGGCTTACTGTTCGGATCGTTCGGGTCTGTGCCAGCAATATATTCCTGTAAGTTTGAAACACCGTCGCCATCAGAATCAGTAAAGGCATCATCAGCAGAGTTTGGATTTAGACCGTATGCGTTTTCCCAGACATCTGGTATTCCGTCTCCGTCGGAATCGGCTATTGCCGTTATGGAAAAATTAGCTGCGACCCCGGAGGGACTGGCTTCGTTCTTTACGATAAGTCTATAAGAACCTGACGCTTTAACAGGCATCTCAAAGAAACTAAATGTTTCATTTTGGACATTTGAAGCAAGTACAACGCTACTTCTCCGCCACTCCGTAGTAAATGGCGGAGGCCAGCCGATCCATACACCTGAAACAATTACTGTTGAATTGCTTGGCATAGATTGAGTTATTGGAGGAATAGTAAAAATAGGACGAATTAGCGGCGTCAATCTGGCGGATTGGCTTACAACACTTCCGTACATATCACTGACGCGTACAGAATAGTCCCCATAGTTTTCAATCTGAACGTTTGTTATAGTTAAAGTAGAATCTGTGGCTCCGGGTATATCCATACCATTAAATCTCCATTGATAACTAAGTGTATATTGACTTGAGGCAACTACACTGAAAGTCACATTTGTTGAAGGAGCCGCTAACGGATCGGGCTGGATTCTAACGCTAACAGGCTGAGGCTGTTGAACAATTATTGGTAATGGAACAACAACCACAGTTGCCGGAACGCTAATTTCAGAACCAGCGCTATTGTAAACGAGGACATCATAAGAGCCTGAATGCGAATAATCAACAGAATCAATCTGCAAAACGGCATTTGTTGCCCCGGCTATTGCAGATTTGTTCAACCGCCATTGATATTTTAATGGTTCGCTGCCGGTTGCGCTCACCGAAAGGGTCACCCTCCATCCCATACCAACAATTGAACCCCGCGGTTGTTCAGTAATTACCGGTCTGGTACCGACGGGAGCTTGAAGCCTGCCTGCTGATGGTTCAAGCGCTATCCAACTTGCTGGGTCGTTGCCATATAAACCCGAATCGACTCTTTGCAACGAAAGACCAAACCCATCTGCACCCACAGGCCAGGGGGCACTATCAGCATAATTAACTTTATCAACCTGAATCCAGTCAGGAACGCCGATGTCGTATAGTATAGGTTTTCGCAAAACAATCGCTTCTCCAGCATTACTTAACTTGCCTTTATATGGTCCGACGATTTTTGTTCCATCGGGAACACCATATAACTGCTTAAACCTTTGAAGACTGTACTGGTCTGATATTGGATCAAAATTAACAATCAATAAAAACTCGCCCGGAGCAAGAGTAATATTTTCAGGAATTACAAAATCCACACCGGCTGTAATCCTGTAAGTATTTGTTGGGGCTAATGGATCAAATAATTGTATTGAATTTGTGCTCGCATTGTAAAGTTCTATGAACTCATCAATTGTATTATCGCCATCAGGCAAATCAGCCGGGTGGTACATTACCTCTGTGATGACAATCGGACTGATTGCCGGACCGAGGTTATTAGATCCAAAACTCGGGGCAATTTGGGCAACAAATTGGTCACCGCCTATGCTATTGACATATCGCCCAAAACTAACGCCTATTTCTGAACCGCCAAAATCCCATCCCTGATAATAACCAGTAAATTGGCCGTTTGAGTCTGCGCTAAATAATCTTATTTCTCCGCCAGAAGGACTGAATTTGAACGCATTTGTGCCAAGCGCAGGAGAATTGAATTCATCTTCTGTTATAACCAAAAATCCACCTGGTGGAATAATGGTATTGTTCGGGAAACGATATTTTTGTGGATTGTCAAAACTATCACTGAGCCACCATCCACTTATATCAGCCGTAAAATCAGATAAGTTTGCCAGTTCAACCATCTGTTTTTCTCCGGGCAATGGACGGGTTATTAACTCGTTTATTACCACATACGGAAATAGTGGAGAAATTGGGTTAACCAATCCCGGGTTTCCATTATAGTTGCTGCTGATTTTCCATACATTTTTACTGCTTAACTCTGATGGCAGAACCGAATCATTTATCAAACACAATGAGAATCCTAAACCATCTGTGACAGGGTACCAATTATCAGAATAAGTAAAATCAATAATTGTGTTTCCGAGCGCGTCCACGAGGGTTAATCTTTCTCCTGCGTTGTTCAAGTTGCCTTGATACTGACCAATGATAAGGTTGGTTGTTTCTCCATACCTGAAAGTAAATGCGGCTATGTTTTTAACCAGTAACGCCCGCTGCTTTGGCGCAAGTACGCCTGCAGTAAAGGTGAAGCTAATTCCGTTTATAAACTTTAATCCAGCAAGATTAATGTAAAAATCTGTCGGATTATATATTTCAATAAATTCAAAGTCGTCCGCATTAGTGAAACCGGCTTGATATTCCTGAAACGTTGATTTAGACGGGTGATACATCAATTCCGTTATCAAGAGTTGTGTTGTGCCAGGTATTACAAAATCGGCTTCAACCAGAGCGCTCCAATTTCCACCACTGAAGACACGAGCCTTAACACGCGAGGTTTTATCAATCACAATAGGCGATGAATAAGCCAGGGCGTTTGTGCGCACAGCGCCGCCAACCATTCTTGGGTCAGTTCCATCCAAAGTGTAATATATTACACCGGAAGAATTTGTGTGGCTGATGATTAATTGAAATCCGGAATTAACAAGTCCACCATATCTTGAGAATATCGGCGCGCTAATTGTTGGATAAAGTCCGTCGTTTATTAGTTGTTGAAGTACAACCGCTGTGCGGGTCGGGAAGATAGTGGTTAGAATTTCATTAATCATATTAGTCCAGTCAGTTGAGGTATAGCGCACGCGCGAGGTATTTCTATTTCCCCATCTGGCTTCATAAGCCCAAATCGCTTTCGTAATTTGAGAGGCTTTTCTAATGAATCTGTTTGTGGCTGCTTCGTATGTAAGAGCGCCGCCATTAAAGAAGTGCTTTTGAACACGGTCGGCAAATCTAATCCTATACTCAGGATTCAACATAAGTTCCTCGTGGAAATACTGCGGATTTGAGTAGGTAAAATTCCTCACGTTTGAACCTGATATATTCATCCACGGTCCAGTCCTATCAACCTGCCAGCTCGGGGCTCCAAGGGTATGTTCGGCATCGCTATTAAAAAATATGAATCCCATATCGGGATTGTTTCGGTTGCGCATCCCAAACCAGTTGTTTGGTCGTGTATTTGAAAGAAAAGCCGAAAGCGTGGCATCGCCATCACCGCTGTAAAAGATACCGAGCATATAATCTATGAGATTATCAACATCAAGCATTACAGGAAGTGCTGGATTCCGTGTGCCGTCCGGATTGCATCCAAGAATTCTAAAATAATTGGAATTAGATGGATTATCCAGCATTGAGAGGCACATACTCCATAAGTTTGACCAGGCGGTGAAATTGCCATCGGTGACTTCAGTTACAAAGTTGCCTATATGATTTGCGCATTTAACGACGTCGTAGTCTTCTTTCTTTCCGCCAAAATATATTTCGCCATAAGACGCCTCAGGTCGTTCGTCAGTTTCGTATAGTCCCCAATATTGACCGTTTAAATAAAGATGGTAATAGCGTGAACGACGGTAAGGTTGTCCCATTGCTCCGAGAGTCTCACGGCAAAATACCTCCCGCACCATTGTATCGTGACGTCCATTACTATATGAGGTTTCTCTTGGCCAGGCGTAATTCTGACTTGTCCTTAAATCAAAGCCATCAAATTCATTTGCGCCTTCGTTTTCAAATAATGGATAATGTAAACGTCCCAAGCCATATTCGCGACGGAAAAACACTCTTAACGAGTGCTTAACAAAGGAGGCATTCCTGCTGTATCCCCCTCTTATACGCAAACCGCAAGGGGCTTGAAACCTGCCGGAAACTGAATTTGTTGGGTCAAGAAGTTCAATTGAAGCGGGTCTTTCCCATAAAATTCCGTGGCCATCCGCATTTGCATAAATCCCAATGGTCGGGTCAAATAGATTTTTCATATCAGTTACGATTGACATAGTTGGGATCTGGGTCAGTGCTTCTTTCCATTTTGCCAATGGATATTTTGCAACAACAACTGGGTCCATTCCATAGTCAACTCTGTTCCTTCCCCACGAAACAGGGAAATAAGGCGGTGGAACATTATTTGTTGTGGCATCCCAACCTGCAGCCTGATAGATCACATCTGCCAGAAAGATATATGTATGGGTGTCAATATTTGTCGGTTTATAACCGGGGCGAAAAGCCCTTGCCCTCACAACAGTTGTATTAGTTATCAGAATCGGTCCAGTATAAAGGATACCGGTATCCGGACCGGGTTCGCTGCAATCAAAAGAGTAGTAGATTTTTGCCCCCGGAGTTGCGGTAGTTATCTCAAGAGTGAACGGGTTTTCAAAGAACCCCCTGTCCACACTGAATTTTGTATCAGCAACCTCTCCAAAATAATATTCCGAGTCATTTATCAACCCAGGCGTTGCCTCTACAAACCATGCATAATTGGTTGTTAAAACTCTTGATGCGAGTAATTCCGGTTGCAGCAAAAGGGTGCTATCATTTGAGCTTGAATTTAATATCTGAAACGCAAGCAAATTCGTCCCATTCAATAACAATGGTATAGCGTCTGAAATATTAGTCAGCTCTGGAGTAAAAGTGCTTGCAAAGTCTCTTATTTGTGTTGCTGTTGAATTCCAATCCGGAATAGACGGAGCGTTTCTTTCGGCTATTTTAACCCCATTCAGATAAGCGATAAAACCGTCGTTATAACGCACCTTGAGCGTGAGTGCATTTATTGAGTCTACGTCCGTAACTACAAATGGAAGGCGCACAAATGCGGAGGCGTTTACTCCAAACATTTTTGATTGTAAATCCGTTCTAATATATGGCTGATAACTTGTTACATCCATCCCCATTACTACAACCTCTGCCAACGACAGAACATTCGGTTCATCCACATTTCCCTGTCCCCCGCTCCCGGAAAGGTCAGGGTCGGGAATTCTCCTAATCCGAATGTATTGACCAAATACGGGCGAGCCAGAGAGGTCAATAGTAAGTGTCATTGGTCCGTTAGGATAGACATATCCTGCGTTTTCTGGATTTAACAACGGCGATGTATAAAGGACTGTAACGCCGTCCTGATCAAGAACTTGCACAATTATATCTCTAAGCCGAGACTGGCAACAGGATGTTCGGTTATACATTGTAATTGAGGTTATTAATGCCCGTCGGTTAAGGTTTAACGTCCAGGTGGCGTTTGTATCCGTTGAGGCAGTATGGGTAAAGTTACCCGTGTTTCCATCTATTGCCGCGCTTGCGGCATAGGTGCTGTTGTTATTATAGGTGGAAGATTGCGTTGCGGTTGGCAATGGGTTTCCGGTTCTCGCAAGATTAACTTCTTGGGCTGGGGGTATTCCATAAACCTCTACCTCAGCAAGGGCAAGCGATGCAGATTCTTCGCTGGTCCCCTGCCCTCCTGTGCCCGAAAGGTCAGTATCAGGGATGCGTTTTACTCTTATAATTTTTCCCGGCACGGCGCCGCCACTCAAACCTGCTATATTTACCTCAAGTTTTTCAGGTCCATCAGGATATGTATATCCCTGATTTTCAGGATTTAACAGAGGTGAAACAAAGTTTGTTGTTACGCCATCTGCCGCAACTATTTCAACAATTATATCTCTTAATCTTGAACGAAGCACCGGTCTATTTTTCAGAACAATACGATAGATAATGGTTTCATTAGTCAATGTAAGCTGCCAGAACGGTTCCTGGTCTGTTGCAAGGGTCTGGCTATATGTATTTGTATCGCCATCAATTGCAAGCGATGCGTATTGCATATTAAATGTTGTGCTTTGAATCACTGTACCGCGCGAGGCAAGATTTATGATTGAAGCCGCCCCTGAATTGGTATCAAAACCAATGGCTGGGATGACCAAACCCGTAAACCAGTTAGAATTCAACATCGCCTCCGGCGCATACCAATCCGATTGCCATTCGGCAGCGGTTCGTGGCACAAGGATCAGCGGAACTGTTTTACTCAGCATTTGAGAGGTGTTTATAATTTGCGGAACTCCATAAGATACATCTTCCTTTTGCGGGGGATACGCAGGGCTAAAAGAATCAGCTATTGTCACACCGTCGGGCATTACAAGGGCAAGAAATTCCCCAGTTTCCGCAAGTTGAAAATTTGTATGGAGATGTTTGGGATCATTGGTTCTATTCTTTCCAGATGCGAAAACCAAAAGATATTCACCCGGCTTAATTACAACATCCGGGAATCTCCATTTGGTTAACATTGCAGGATCATCCGTCAAGCACCATCCAGCGAGATTGACGTTTGTGCCTCCGCAATTAAAAAGCTCAATCCAGTCAGAATAATCACCATCTTCATCGGTGATAATCCTTTTATTAAAAGCCATAAATTCTGAAATAATAACAGGACTTCCTGCCAATGCTGGTTGAACTACCCCTGTTAATACCAGAATAAAAACAAACACAAATGTTTTTTTCATACCACGTGGATTTTTTTGAAAAATATTATCATTTTCTACAAAATGCAATACATTTATTTTCCTGTAGATTTTACAAATTAAAATTTATTGAAATGAGTGAAATTTATAATAACGAATTTTTAATTTGAATATCGCGCTTATATTGTTGTTAAATTTGCAACATAGAAGACAGAGTATTGTTTTAAAATGGGCTTAAAAATATTTAATACCTTAACGAGACAGTTAGAGAATTTTATCCCGCTTGACCCGGAGGGGAAGAAAGTGGGGATGTATTGCTGCGGACCAACTGTGTATGATTACGCTCATATAGGCAACTGGCGAACCTTTGTTTTTGCCGACCTTGTAAGGCGATATCTTGAATTTAAGGGATATAACGTTTGTCACGTAATGAATATCACAGATGTGGACGATAAAATAATCCGTCGTGTTAAGGAGACAGGTATCCCACTCAAAGAATACACATCAAAATATGAACGCGCCTTTTTTGAAGATATGGCAGCTTTAAATTGCAGAATGCCGCATCACACCCCACGCGCCACCGAGCATATAAAGGAGATGGTTGACCTTATTTCAAAACTTCTACAGCGCGGCATCGCCTATCAAACAGCTGATGGAACAATATGGTTCAGCATACAACGTTACCAACAAGCCGGAGGGCAATACGGAAAGTTAGTCAAACTTAATTTTGACAAAATGCAAGTCGGCTCGCGGGTCATTAATGATGAATATGATAAAGAATCGTTTGCCGATTTTGCTTTATGGAAGGCACGAACTCCAGAAGATGGAGAGGTCTATTGGGATAGTCCGTGGGGGCAAGGTCGTCCTGGCTGGCACATTGAATGCAGCGCGATGAGCACAAAGTGGCTCGGTCTTTCTTTTGATTTACACCTCGGGGGTGAAGACCTGATTTTCCCTCATCACGAAGACGAGATAGCCCAGAGCGAAGGCACCGGACTTTACGAAGGAAATAGACAATTCGTAAAATATTGGCTTCATGGCGCGCACTTGCTCGTTGAAGGCAAAAAGATGAGTAAATCGTTAGGCAATTTCTATACCCTGCGCGATCTGTTTAAAAAAGGATTTAATGGAAGAGAGATTAGATACCTGTTGCTGAGCGCTCATTACCGCGAACCACTAAATTTCACAATTGAAGGCTTGAACGGAGCCCGTTCAGCAATTTCAAGAATAGACGAGTGCATTGGAAAGTTAAGAGAAATTGCTGGCGGAATGACTTCAGAAAAGCCAGCCGCACTCCTATACGAATTTGAAAGCGCCCTTGATAATGATCTAAATATACCGACCGGCTGGGCGGTTGTTTTTGAATGGATACGCGCTCTTAACAAAAAATTTCAGGAAAATACATTAACACAATCCGATGCCGCATCTGAATTGGTTGCCTGGGAAAAAATTAATTCAGTCCTCGGGATCATTGTGCAGTATGAAACAAACGCCCCACCTGATGTTATGAAACTGGTTGAAAAACGTCAGGAAGCCCGCAAAAACAAAGATTACGCAACTGCCGACGCAATCCGACTTGAATTACGGTCAAAAGGCTGGTGGGTTGATGACACTCCTAAAGGTCCTAAACTCAAAAGATTATAAGACATCCTAAAAACTTTAAATCAATGCAATAAAAATGCTTTTCAGACATTTAATTGCTCATTTTTTCTATAAACCATACCCTGGAAAATAGCGACCAGTTCGTCATTCTCATTTTTTATCTCAACCATATAACAGCCCAGCCTGGAATTTTTAGACAATTCCTTTGCATAGGCGTAAAGGTATCCAGCAGTATGCGCCTTTATATAAGATATTGAAACATTGATTGCTACCGCAACTGTTCCATAAGAATTAGCGGCAACTGCAAAGGCAAAATCGCCAAGTGTGAATATTGCTCCACCGTGGGCAGTATTCACACCATTGTGATGACGAGTTTCTACTTTCATCCTCGCAACCGCCTTCCCCTCCTCAACAGAAAGCAATTCTATGCCGCATTCACGCGCAAATTTATCGTTCTCAATAAAATATTTTTTGATTTTTTCCATCTGTTCAGTCCTATGCAAGATGTTTAATTTAAATCTACCGCTTAATCAATACTTTAAATTCCATTCCGGGTTTAAATATTTTTCAGCGGCGAGTTTGTTGATTTTATCATAACTCACTTTGTCAAAAACTTCATATGCCCCCCATTCTTTCTTTAAAGACTCTTTGATTTTCAATGATTGTACATTAATGTTAATCAAGAAATCTCTATGTGTTCTATTTTGTCTATAACAAGGCTGGCGCGGCGGAATCTTCAATAGCCGCTCAATCATTGAAATATCCATATTCAGCAAAAATGCACCGTGATATAGAATGTAATCATTAAATCTTCTCTGGGCGTTTCCAGAAAATTTCTTGCCGTCAATTGTTAAATCCGTAATACCTGACACCTTAACATTATTCCCCAAGACACTTTGAATGGCTCTTTTAGTGCGGTTCATAACATAACGATTTGTATCGGGAATAGTGGAAAGATTTTGCGGATTATTGCTTATTTTAAGGACAAGAGAATAATTCAGGCATCCGGGACCTTGCAAAACACAACCACCACCGCTAATTCTGCGGAAAATTGGCACATTACATCTTTCGCATTCTTCAACAAAGACCTCTTCACTCACTCTGTTGCCATAGCCAAGAACAACAAAATAATTGTCAGGCTCCCAGAACCTTAAACATTCTATTCCGTCGTTGCTGGAGCAAAATTCAACAAGCAATTCATCGCAAGCGAGGTTTTCTTCAGGTCTTGCAAATGTTTTATCTAAATAGAACATCATTTGATATTATAAAAAAATGATGTAAAATTAATGAACGTTGTGCAAGATTTTGCAATATTTTTAAATTCAATGTTGCAACAATGCAGGGAAATTTGTTTTAAATTTAATTATAAAATAAATTAGAAACAAAAATGGAGAATACAGATAAAATTGAAAAATCAAACAATTTTTATAAAAAACAATTGTGCCAGCTTGAAGCATTGGCAGAAACCTTGCTTGAAAACGAAGAACCCGAACAATCAGCTATATTCATCAATAATCTGATAGAAAAGTTGCGAGCGAGCGGTCGCTCTGTTCCACGACTTGTCCAAACACCTTATTTAAACACCATTCCTCCGGAGGAAGAACCACCGTATCCGGGCGACATAGCCACTGAGGTCAGGATTAAAAGCATTATCAGATGGAATGCGATGGCAATGGTAGTTAATGCTAACAGGTACAATGATGGCATCGGCGGACACATTTCAACCTATGCCTCCTGCGCAACACTATACGAGGTGGGATTTAACCATTTTTTTAAAGGGCAAGACGAAAACGGTCCCGGTGATATGGTGTTTTTTCAAGGGCACTCAACTCCCGGAATCTATGCAAGGGCTTTCTTAGAAGAACGGCTTAGCGAACAACACTTGAGGAATTTCAGACGCGAATTAACCGAAGGTGGAGGACTATCTTCCTATCCGCATCCCTATCTGATGCCTGATTTCTGGGAGTTTCCAACAGTCTCAATGGGACTTGGTCCAATCCTTTCTATTTACCAGGCGCGTTTTAATCGTTATCTACAAGCCCGAGGATTGGTTAAATGGAAACGTGAACCAAAGGTCTGGTGCTTTGTTGGAGATGGAGAAACTGATGAACCGGAAACTCTCGGTTCATTGACACTTGCCGCTCGTGAAAATCTTGATAACCTAATCTGGGTTGTAAACTGTAACCTCCAGCGTCTGGATGGTCCTGTAAGGGGCAATGGAAAAATTATTCAGGAATTGGAAGCAATTTTCAGAGGCGCCGGCTGGAATGTTATA
>JBAMMJ010000074.1:14737-41469 GCA_039793825.1 Verrucomicrobiota bacterium
AAAGTAATCTGGGGATCGGAATGGGACCCTCTCATAAAAGCCGATAAAACCGGTCTTTTATTGAAACGAATGGAAGAAGCCGTTGACGGAGATTACCAGAAATACTCGGTGGAACCGGGTAGCTATATAAGAAAACATTTCTTTGGGAAATATCCTGAATTGCTTGATCTCGTAAACCATCTTACAGATGACCAGCTCAGGAAACTAAAGCGCGGCGGGCACGACAGCAAAAAAGTTTATGCCGCTTATTATGCCGCTGTTAATCACAAAGGACAGCCAACCGTGATCCTTGCAAAAACAGTAAAAGGCTATGGACTTGGAGAGGCAGGCGAAGGACGCAACATCTCGCATCAACAGAAAAAACTCAACGAAAAGGAATTGCGCGAGTTCAGAACAAGATTCAAAATCCCAATCAGCGACGAGGATATTGCAAATGCTCCATTTTATAAGCCACCTGAAGATAGCCCTGAAATTGTTTATTTAAAAGAAAGAAGAAAATCACTTGGTGGGTTCATACCAAGCCGCAGAATTGTGGCTCAAGCCCAAAAGATGCCACCGCTTTCGGATTTTGCCGAGTTGTTGAAAGGTTCCCCAACCCCGGTTTCAACAACAATGGCGTTTGTAAGACTCCTGTCTATACTGGTGCGCAATAAATCCATAGGGAAACAAATTGTTCCGATAATTCCAGATGAAGCGCGAACGTTCGGTCTGGATGCGTTGTTCCACCAGATCGGCATTTATTCTCATAAGGGTCAGCTATATGAACCGGTAGACCGCAAATCATTGTTGTATTACAAAGAGTCTACAGATGGGCAAATTCTTGAAGAAGGAATAACAGAAGCAGGGGCGATGGCTTCGTTCATCTCCGCAGGCACTGCCTATACGAGAATTGAAAAATATATGATTCCTTTCTTTATTTATTATTCAATGTTCGGTTTCCAGAGGATAGGCGACCTTATGTGGCTTGCTGGGGATATAAAAGCAAAGGGATTTTTGCTCGGAGCAACCGCCGGAAGAACAACACTGAACGGCGAAGGACTTCAACACCAGGATGGACACAGTCATATTCTTGCCTCAACAATACCAACGCTTCTTTGTTATGACCCGGCTTTCGCTTATGAACTTGCAGTTATAATTCAGGATGGAATGAGAAGAATGTATGAGGAAGGCGAGGAAATTTTCTATTATTTAACCCTTTATAACGAAAATTATCCAATGCCACCAATGCCACAGGGCGCTGAAGAGGGCATAGTAAAAGGACTATACAAATTTAAGCCGGGCGTAGAAAATAAAAAATTAAAGGCTCATATATTTGCCAGCGGACCGATAATCAATTGCGCCATCAAAGCTCAAGAAATACTCGCTGAACGGTATAACGTTTCTGCGGATGTATGGAGCGCCACAAATTACAAACAACTTCGTTCCGAAGCCCTACGAGTAAGGCGTTGGAATATGTTACACCCTGACGACAAACCTCAAAAGTCTTATATTGAAAACATATTAGAAAACGAAAAAGGTCCATTCATTGCCGTATCAGATAACATAAAAGCCGTTCCTGACCAGATCGCGCCCTGGGTGCCGGGTGGGTTATTCACTCTTGGAACAGACGGTTTCGGAAGAAGCGATACCAGAGAAACATTGAGAAGATTTTTCGAAATTGATGCCGAATTTATCACGCTTGCAACGTTGTATAATCTTGCTAAACGAGGTGAGATTCAGATGTCTGTTGTTTCAAAAGCAATAAAAGAACTTAACGTCAATCCGGAAAAGTCTTTTGCTTTTTGTGTTTAAACTGGTCTAATTTATTTCAAAATTAAAATAGATATAAAGTATGGATATAAAACTTCCAAATCTCGGAGAAGGTGCAGATAGTGGCGTCGTGGTAAATATAATGGTTAATGAAGGCGACACTGTAGCCGTTGGACAACCTTTAATTGAGGTTGAAACCGGAAAGGCAATTGCGGCGATTCCAGCAGAAAAGGCAGGAAAGGTTGCAAAGATACTTGTAAAAGTCGGAGATAAAATTAATGTTGGCAAATCAATTCTCGTGCTTGAAGTTGCTGGCGAACCTCAAACTGTCCAACAAACTTCTACCAGTCAAACAGAGCCAAAGAGTGAAAGGATATCGGCGACAAAACCTGCGGCTCAAAAAATTGTAATTGAGGAACCGGAATTGACTGAAAGCGAAGAACAAGCCGAAACTGTTTCTGCCTATACGCCCGCGGCGCCGCCATCAATCCGCAGAATGGCAAGGGAACTGGGAATTGATTTAAGGCAGGTTAAAGGCACAGGTCCGGGCGGCAGAATTCAAGTGGCTGATTTAAGGGTATATATCGCTAAATTGCAAAGGCTCGCGCAACAAGCCTCAAAACGGGAGCCGGAGATGGCAATAATACAACAACCTGCAAGCATAGATTTCTCACAATGGGGTCCGGTCACAAAACGCCCGATGTCTCAATTGAGAATGACTATTGCAAAACGAATGGTTGAAAGCGCCACGACCATACCTCAAGTTACACAATTTGATGAAGTTGATATAACCAGACTTGAAGAATTAAGAAAAAAATATGCCTCTGTGTATGAATCAAAGGGTGCGCGTTTAACCTTCACTGTATTTATTTTAAAAGCGGTTGTCGCAGCCTTAAAAAAACATCCGATTTTTAATTCAAGTCTTGATGAATCTACAAACGAGATAATATTGAAAAGTTATTATCACATTGGAATCGCTGTGGATACGGAAGCCGGGCTGCTTGTGCCGGTAGTGCGTAATGTTGATCATAAGACTATGTATGAACTGTCTATGGACCTGGCGAACATTGCTAAAAAAGCCAGAGATAGAAAACTTACCCTTGACGATATGCGCGGAGGCACATTTACCATATCAAATCAGGGCGGCATTGGCGGAGGACATTTTACGCCTATAATTAACAAACCCGAAGCCGCAATTCTCGGCGTTGGGAAAAGCCAATATAAACCAGTTATCGTTGACGGAAAAATTGAACCCCGCCTTATGTTGCCATTGGCAGTCTCTTATGACCACAGATTAATTGATGGCGGTACGGCGGCGCGATTTATAACCGATTTGTGCCAGGCATTTCTGCAAATTGGAGAAAACGATATCAAAATTCCCTGATTATTCAAAAACAGAGGTCTAATGTTATAAAAAGATACTTTTGATATGGAAAAAATTAAAACTGAACTAATTGTCATAGGCGCAGGACCGGGGGGATATGCCGCTGCGTTTTATGCGGCAGACCGCGGAAAAAAGGTTATCCTTGTTGAACAGGACGAACGGCTCGGCGGTGTATGTCTTAACCGAGGTTGTATCCCGTCAAAGGCTCTGCTGCATGCGGCAAAATTAATTAGCGAAACTGCCGAATTTTCCAAAAATGGTATCCAATTTTCTCCTCCACAAATTGATCTGAACAAACTCCGTGCATGGAAAGATTCTATCTTACTCAAACTATCCCAGGGTGTTAGTATGCTCGCGCAGCGCCGCAATGTTCAGGTTATTAATGGACGGGCATATTTTGAAGATTCCAAAACCGTGCGGATTGAAACCGCTCAAGGGCAGAAGTTTTATACATTTGACAACGCAATTATTGCTGTAGGTTCAAAACCTGCGATGCCAAAGATATTTGATTTAGGCAATCCAAGAATAATGACATCAACCGAGGCGCTTGAAATTGAGGATATACCAGAAAATCTGCTTGTTATCGGTGGTGGCTATATCGGGATGGAATTAGGAACAGTGTATTCAATTCTTGGGAGTAAAGTAATACTCGCCGAGGCGTTGCCATCCATACTTGCCGGTGCAGACCCTGACCTTGCGCGACCGGTAGCGGCACGGGCGAAAAAGAACTTTCAAGAAATCAGGGTAAGCGCAAAGGTTAAAGAAATGTCAACCGCCGGCAAAAAAATCCGAGTAGTAATGGAATATGATGGGCAAATTAAGGATGAACTTTACGATAAAGTCCTGGTCGCAGTAGGCAGGGCGCCAAATTGCGATAATCTCGGATTAGAAAATACATTGGTTCAAATTGACGAACGCGGTTTTATAAAAGTTAACGAACATCAACAAACCGATGATCCTAACATATATGCCATTGGCGATATCGTTGGCGGCGCTATGCTCGCACATAAAGCCACAAAAGAAGGCAGAATCGCGGTGGAAGTTATTTGCGGCGAGGCAAGCGCCTTTGAGGATGTAATTATACCTGCGGTTGTTTTTACAGAACCGGAGTTAGCCTGGTGTGGCATCACTGAGGCGGAAGCCAAAGCAAAAGGAATAGAAGTGGAAATCTCAAAATTCCCCTGGGCAGCCTCAGGCCGGGCAATGACATTTGATAAAACTGACGGTTTAACAAAACTGATTGTTGAACCTGAAACCGAAAGGATTCTTGGAATTGGGATCGTTGGACACGGAGCCGGCGAATTGATCGCCGAAGGCGTTGTATTGATTGAAATGGGCGCCACCGTCCGTGATCTTGCCGAGTGTGTGCATCCGCATCCAACACTATCGGAAACCTTGATGGAAGCCGCAGAGGCATTCTACGGTTATGCCACCCACATCTATTCAAGGACAAAAAAGAGCGCAGAATAATACGGGGCTTTATAAAAAAATTGAACCCTATCTATTGACTATCACCTAAAACTAATGAATATTATATAACTATTTAGTTAAAATAATTATAAATTCAGTTTTCTATGGTCAGAAAAAACAAGATTAACGCTAAAACGGGGCAAAAACAAAAAACATCGTCTAAAAAAGGCGATAAAACTGTAAAATCTGCCAGAATGGCAAAAAAATCTTTATCCGCTAAAAAGCGGGGAAAAACCGCTATTGTGGCTGTTGCAAAAGCGGATGTTAATCATAAAAATGGTGAGTACAACCCTGCGTCGCAGCAGCAAAACGGAAACGGCGAACAACTCTACAAAGAAGACATTAACGAAAAGGTTAAAGAACTTATCAGACTCGCAAAAGAACAGGGCTATCTGACTTATTCCGATATTAACGAGGCGTTGCCAGAAAAATTGCTCTCCCCTGACGAATATGACGAAATCCTAACAAAACTTCGCAGCTTTGATATTGATATTGTTGATCAAGCAGAGGTTGACCAGATAAAACAGATTGAGCCTTTAGATGACGAAGACAAAGAGCACCTGGATATCCTTGATGACCAGGTGAGAATGTATCTTAAACAAATGGGTCAGGTGCCGCTTCTTACCCGAGAACAGGAGGTAGAAATATCAAAGCGAATTGAAGAAGCCGAAAACAGAGTCAAAAAGATAATTTATAGTTTTGGATTCACAGCAAAAGAACACATTGCACTGGCGGAAAAACTTATATCTGAACCTCCAAAGGAGCGGTTTGATAGAGTGATTGTGGATAAAAAAGTAGAGAGCCGCGATGAACACATCCGCGATCTTAGAAAACTGATTAAAAAAGTTAAAGCGATAGATGATGAAGTGCAAAAGGTCTATTCGGAAATGGTCGCTGCAACCAAAAAACAAAAACGCGACGAACTGGAAAAAGAATTCAGAAAATTAGAGAAAAAATTACAAGCCACCTTCCCCAAATTTTATTATAAACAAAAGGTAATTGAGGAAATTGCTCAGGTTGCAGAAAACGTTTACGACAGATTGCAACTCAGTCTCAAGAAGATTGAAGAATTAGAGAAACAAAATCCACCAAATAAAGAGATTCTCATCAAGGAAGAGCAAAACAGCATTAACAGAATAGAAGATTTTATAAGAATGCCCTATCAACAATACATAGCGGCATTTAAAGAACTCAAGGAATACTCCAAAAAAGCCCTGCAAGCAAAAACCGAAATGGTAGAGGCGAACCTGCGTCTGGTGATTTCCATTGCCAAAAAATATACCAACCGCGGGCTTTCCTTCCTTGACCTTATTCAAGAGGGCAATATGGGACTTATGAAGGCGGTAGAAAAATTTGAATACCGCCGCGGCTATAAATTCTCAACATATGCTACCTGGTGGATTCGTCAGGCTATAACCCGTTCAATTGCCGACCAGGCAAGAACAATCAGAATCCCCGTTCATATGATTGAGACTATTAATAAACTTATGCGTGTCCAAAAACAACTTGTTCAGGAATTTGGACGAGAACCTACACCTGAGGAAATCGCCGACGAAATGCAAATGCCGGTTGAACGGGTTCGCTCAATATTGAAAATGGCTCAACAGCCAATATCGCTGCAGTCGCCGGTAGGCGATAGCGAAGATACAAACTTTGGCGATTTCATTGAGGATAAAACCGCCGAGAATCCGTCAGAAATGACCAGTTACAGTCTTCTTAAAGACAAGCTTAACGACGTCCTTTCAAGCCTTACCGAACGCGAACGCAAGGTGCTTGAACTGAGATTCGGGTTGGTTGACGGATATTCGCGAACTCTGGAAGAGGTTGGAAAGCAATTTAAAGTAACACGCGAACGGATACGTCAGATAGAGGCAAAAGCCCTGCGTAAAATGAGGCATCCAACGCGTTTGCGTCAATTGCAGGGATTCCTTGAAATCTCGGCGCCAATAGCCTGAGAAAATGGCAAATTTGATTGCGTCGTCTCAAAGCCGCCTTTTTTTCGGCGGGTGGTTATCTCCTTACTGACGATAGGTCACAAAATCGGCAAATATTTGGTGTTATCCGCGGTATACCCGGTAAATTTCTACAATGATAGGTGGATTTAATTGTCATATCATAACCGATATTTCTGTAGTTTTTGTTAATTTATAGAACAGGAGAAGACTTCCCAGCAATAATGACGTTCGTAATCCGTTTAATCCGAACAGAAACGTGAAAGCAATCCTAAGATTATTATTTCGGATCGCGCTGATTATGCAAAGGTAGTTAGCTATTATTGAAATATTACTATTCATTAATCTGATTAAACTTTTTAAAGAAAAGTTGGAAGAAAATCTCCTAGTTATGTTATTTCGGATACGGCGGAAGATCAAAAATGGTGCCCCGGCTAGGAATCGAACCTAGAACCAACGGATTAAGAGTCCGCTGCTCTACCAGTTGAGCTACCGAGGCACTTATCGGTATAAAAACCGAACGCTATATAATTATGTGCTTATTATAAATTTGTCAATACATCTTGTCATAATTTTTATACAAATCTTGTTTGACCGCATCTTAAAAAATCAGGAAATATTATCTGACTTTATTAAATGCTATTAAAATTGAAATTAGTTAAAATTAGCTGAAATTGATATTCATCATTTGCGATAAATATGGGCAATGGAACTAAACACATTTACGATGAAAGCAAAGTAAAGACACTTTCTTCTCTTGAGCATATCCGTTTAAGAACAGGTATGTATATAGGGCGTATTGGCGATGGTAGCCATTACGACGATGGTTGTTATATCTTGCTTAAGGAAATAATTGATAATGCCGTTGACGAATACATAATGGGCTATGGCAGAGAAATAATAATTCAGAGAAAAGACAAACAAATTTCAGTAAGAGACTATGGACGAGGCAAACCCCTTGGAAAAGTGATTGATTGCGTATCCCAAATTAATACTGGAGCAAAATACAATGACGATGTTTTCCAGTTCAGCGTCGGATTAAACGGTGTCGGCACGAAAGCGGTTAATGCCTTATCAAAGGTTTTTGTTGTAAGAAGCTACAGAAATGGCGAATTTGTAGAGGCAATATTCAACAAAGGGGAACTTAAATCTCATAAAAAGGGTAAAAATCCAGACGAGCCCGATGGGACTTTTATTCAGTTTGAACCTGATCCGCAGATATTTAAGGAATTTGAATATAAAGACGAACATATAGAGCGAAGACTTCGCCACTATTGTTATTTAAACACCGATCTAAAACTCATTTATAACGGCAAAGAATTCCGATCAAAACTTGGATTGATGGACCTTGTGATGGAAGAATTAGAAACCGACGGAAGCGAACCAATTTATCCCCCTCTCCACTATTATACAAAAACCCTGGAGTTTTGCTTTACGCATTCCAATAGCAGATATGGTGAAACAATTTTCTCATTTGTAAACGGTCAATACACTTCTGACGGCGGCACGCATCTGAGCGCGTTCAGAGAAGGAATTTTGAAAGCAATAAATGAATACTCAAACGCTAAATTTGACGGAGAAGATGTGCGCGAGAGCATAGTTGGAGCGATTTCAATAAGATTAAAAGACCCTGTTTTTGAATCGCAAACAAAAAATAAACTTGGAAATACAGAAATCCGCGCCGAGCTTGTAAACAAAATCAAAGAAGAACTGCTGAAATTCTTTCATCACAATAAAGAAATTGCTGAAAAAATTATCGGGAAGGTTAAAGATACGCAGCAATTAAGAAAAGAACTTCAAGAGGTAAAAAAACTTGCACGCGAACGCGCCAGGGCAATCGCAATCCATATACCGCAGTTAAAAGATTGCAAGATTCACTTAGATAAAAAACGCGCCAAAGGATATGGTTCAATGATCTTCATCACCGAAGGTCAATCGGCGGCTGGTTCAATAATAAGTTGTCGCGATGTAAACACACAGGCGGTCTTTGTCCTTAGAGGCAAGCCGCTCAATGTATGGGATTTAAAGCGAGATGTAGTATATAAAAATGATGAAATGTATAATCTTATGCAGGCGCTGAATATTGAAGACTCTGTTGAAAACCTGCGCTACGAAAAAGTTATTCTTGCAACAGACGCCGATGTTGATGGATTGCATATCCGCAATTTATTAATTACCTATTTCTTTCGTTTTTTTGACCAGCTCGTTCACGATGGCAACCTCTACATACTTGAAACGCCATTGTTCAGAGTCAGAAATAAGGAAAAAACAGTTTACTGTTATTCAGAGGCTGAAAGAGATTCAGCGATGAATCTACTTGGCAAAAATTGCGAGGTTACAAGGTTCAAAGGTCTTGGAGAAATTTCGCCATCCGAATTCAAACAATTTATTGGCAAAGATATGAAATTAAGCAAAGTAGAATACGCCCCTAAACCGGAGGCAGCTGGCGTTCTTGAATTTTATATGGGACGCAATACTCCAGAACGTAGAGACTATATTATGGAACATCTTGTCGTTCCCGTAGAAGAATAAACACAAGGTAATGTATTAATTTTATGAATGGAAAAGAACCCGAAATTGTGGCTGAAAATGCGGATAAAACTGTAAAACGTGAACCCTTTATCCCGACAAAAATCAATAGTCCATTTCACAGGCGGATGGATTATGGGTTCTTACAATATGCTTCTTATGTAATACGCGACCGAGCAATACCAGCCCTTGGAGATGGTCTTAAGCCTGTTCAAAGAAGGATTCTCTGGTCGCTTCACCAGATAGACGACGGCAGGTTTATAAAGGTAGCAAACGTTGTTGGACATTGTATGCAGTATCACCCTCACGGCGACGCCTCAATTGCCGATGCGTTGATTGTTCTGGTTAACAAAAGATATCTCATAGAAGGACAGGGAAATTTTGGAAATATTTATACCGGCGACGTTGCAGCAGCGCCGCGTTATATTGAATGTCGTTTAACAGAATTGGCAAAGAATGAGTTGTTTAATGACGACCTGACAGACTTTGTTCCAAGTTATGATGGACGAAACAAAGAACCAGTTCAACTGCCATCAAAATTGCCATTGCTGTTAATGCTCGGCGCAGAAGGAATCGCTGTTGGACTTTCAACGCGCGTTCTACCTCATAACTTTCCAGAATTGCTAAAGGCTCAAATCTCCATTTTAAAAAACGAGCCATTCAAAATACTGCCTGACTTTCAAACCGGAGGAATAATTGACGCTCGGGAATATAATGACGGCAAAGGCATCATTAAAGCTCGCGCAAAAATAAAGGTTAAAGACGATTCAACCGTCATAATTAAGGAAATCCCTCCTGGAACAACTACCGAAAGTCTTATATCCTCTATAGAAGACGCAGTTAAAAAAGGCAAACTCAAGGTAAAATCCATTAATGACTTCACCTCCGAAGAGGTTGAAATAGAAATAAAAGCGCCCCCAGGTGTTGAAGCAGGACAACTCGTTGAAGCTCTATATGCTTTTACCCAATGCGAGGTCTCTATTCAGAGCCGAATCATTGTAATAAAAGATAATCGTCCGGTGGAAATGACAGTATCGGAAATCCTTAAAGATAATACCGAACAGTTACTAAATCTATTAAGGCGCGAGTTAGAATTGAAAAAATCCAGAATTGAAGCAGAACTTTATTTCAAAACGCTGGAACGAATCTTTATTGAAAAACGTATTTACAAAAGCATTGAACAATGCAAGACCAGTGAGTCGGTTTTAGAAGCAGTGCGGCAAGGTTTTGAGCCCTATAAAGAGTTAATCAACAACCGCAACATCACAAATGAAGATATTGAAAAATTGCTTGAAGTGAGAATCCGACGCATTTCTCTTTTTGATATCAATAAACACCGCCAGGAAATGGAAAAATTAAAAACCGAGTTATCAGAAACAAATAAAAACCTGAAGAATCTTGTCAAATACGCTATTTTGCATCTTGAGAAATTAATTGAAAAATATGAGCCTTTGTATCCGAGATTGACAAAAATCGCCCATTTTGATGAGGTGGATGCCAAAGAGGTCGCCTTCAAGGCATTCAAAATTACATACGACCGGGATTCTGGCTATGTAGGTTATAAGGTTAATGGAGACGAATTCAAAACCGATTGCACAAAGTACGATAAAATTATCCTTGTCTTTAAAGATGGGCATTATCAGGTAATTGAGTTGCCTGAAAAACTATTTGTCGGTCCTGATATTGTATATTGCGGAATATATGATCGCTATAGAATAATGACAACCGTTTATGTAAACAGGGAAGCCGCTTACATAAAACGGTTCACATTTGGCGGCGCGATTATGAATAAAATCTATTATTGCATCCCTGAAAAATCAAAAATCGTTTTCTTTGAAGCCGACACGCCGGAAAAAATATATATTAGATATAAGCCTGCGCCGTATCAAAAAATAAATCAGCAGGTCTGCAATCCTATAGAAGTTCCTGTAAAAAGCGCAAAAGCCAGAGGCAATCAAGTTTCAATAAAAGAAATAGCTGCCGTAAATTCAAAGCCGCCGAGAGGTTGGGATGATAGCGCGCCTACAACACAGCTCAAGTTTGCATAAATGAAAGACTCAAAGCGCATCTCTACGGCATATTAAGGCACCGCCACTATTATAAAACCTCCTATTACTTTATCATCTACCGAGTTGCGCTGGTGATAGAGTGAGCAGGAACTCTATGTTGGAACGTGTTTTCTTTAACTTATTAAGCAACAATTCCATTGCTTCAACAGGAGGCACACCAGTCAGAGCCCGTCGCAAAACTACTATCCGTTGATACTCATCAGGATGATAAAGGAGTTCCTCTTTTCTTGTTCCGGACAGTTCAATGTTAACCGATGGGAAGATTCTGCGGTCAACAAGTTGTCTGTCAAGGTGAATTTCCATATTACCTGTTCCTTTGAACTCTTCAAATATTACCTCATCCATTCTTGAACCTGTGTCAATCAAGGCAGTGGCAATAATTGTTAAAGAACCGCCCTCTTCTATATTTCTTGCCGCGCCAAAGAAACGTTTGGGCTTGTGCAATGCATTTGCATCAACACCGCCGGATAGTATTTTTCCTGAGTGCGGCTGAATGGTGTTATAGGCGCGTGCTAATCTTGTAATAGAATCAAGAAGAATAACTACATCTTTTTTCCGTTCGACCATTCGTTTTGCTTTTTCAATTACCATTTCAGCCACAGCCACGTGTCTATCAGGTGGTTCATCAAAGGTTGAGCTAATGACTTCCGCCCCACGGCAGGTTCTTTCCATATCGGTGACCTCTTCTGGTCGCTCATCAATAAGTAAAATAAACAGATAAACCTCAGGGTTGTTCTTCAATATGGCATTTGCGATTTTTTGAAGCAAAACAGTTTTACCGGTTCTTGGTGGCGCCACAATTAGACCGCGTGTTCCTTTACCAATTGGACAAACAAGGTCTATAACTCGTGTTGACAATTCGTCAGGGGTCGTTTCAAGAATAAATCTCTTATTCGGAAATAATGGTGTAAGATTGTCAAAATGCGTCTTATCCTTCGCCTTCTCCGGGTCTTCGCCATCAACAGCTTCAACTTTTAGCAACGCAAAAAATCTCTCCTTTTCTTTTGGAGGCCTAATCTGTCCGGCAACTACATTCCCCGTCTGTAGATCAAATCGCCGTATTTGTGAAGGCGATACATATATATCTTCTTGACAGGGCAAATAATTAAAGCTGCGCGACCGCAAAAAGCCAAATCCTTCAGGCAATATTTCTAACACGCCTTCTGAGAACAGGACTCCGTTGCGCTCAGCATTTTTGCTCAAAATCTGGTAAATAAGTTCGTGCTTCCGCATTGTGCCGAAGTTTTCAATACCCATCTCACGGGCTATGTTATTGAGTTCAGTCATACTCATAGCCTGCAGCTGGGCTATATTAATCGGCTTTGGCGGTGGAGCTTCAGGTTGGGGAGGTTTTTGAACCGATTGGTCAGGTTGAGCTTCTACTTTTTGGTCGGTCACCTCAGCAGATTGCTGTTCGGATATGGATTGATCTGCTCCTTTTTCTGGTTGCGCCACCGCAGGCTCAGGTTGAGCCATTGTCTGTGGGGCTGATATTTCATTTTGCGGTTGAGTAGAAACTTTTGCCACCTCGTCTGCTAACTCAGTTTGTAGACTAACATTTTGAAGAGGCTGCTCTTGAGCCTGAGGCGATTCAATTTCTGGTTCAGAAGATTCTTCCTGCGTCTTCTTGGCTCTTTTACGGGCTGCTTTTTTCTTTGGTTTAGCCTCTTTTTCTGAGACCTCTCCAGATTGTGTCGGTTCCGATGCGGCAACATTTATGCTATCGGACTGTTTTTCTTCTCCTGTTGTTGAAGAGAATTTCAACTCTTCTTGTTCCGACGAAGAATTGCTCTGAACAGTTCCAGCATCGGTTTTTGACTGTTCTTTGACAGCCTTTGATTTTAAAGTTTTTGATACGCGAGGCATAATTCTCTTAATGTATAAAATTAAATATTTAAAAAATTTTGTTGATTTTACCGGATAAAAATCAGCGTGACATAAATCACTTATGTCAACGTAAAGGCAAGCCTTTTTTCACTACTGCCTGTTTTATTGAGGCATTAATTGATTATGTCAATACCTCACTATTAATATGGCAGAGGAAATCTACTTGTCAATTCTCTTACACTATCGCGCACTTTCTTCGCAATGTCAAGATTTTTGATATCAGAAAGAACTTCTGTAATCATATCGGCTATCATAATCATTTCAGGTTCTTTCATACCGCGTGTAGTTACAGCCGGTGTGCCGATTCTGATCCCGCTTGCCTGAAATGGCGAGCGAGTCTCAAATGGGATTGTGTTTTTGTTGACCGTAATGCCGGCTGCATCAAGCGCGATCTGACAATCCTTTCCTGTCAATCCGCGTGCGCCCACATCAACAAGCATCAGATGGTTATCAGTGCCACCACTTACAAGACGAAATCCGTTTTCTAGCAGGCGGTTTGCCATAGTCTTCGCATTTTTGATGATTTGTTCCTGATAGGCTTTGAATTCAGGTTGCATTGCCTCGTGAAGACAAACGGCTTTTGCTGCAATTACATGCATCAGCGGACCGCCCTGGATTCCAGGAAACGTCTGTGAATCAATTTCTTTGGCGTATTTCTCCTTGCATAAAATCAAACCGCCGCGTGGTCCACGCAATGTTTTATGAGTCGTAGTTGTCACAAAGTCGGCATAAGGGACAGGACTCGGATGAAGTCCGGCGACGACCAATCCCGCTATGTGCGCAATGTCTGCCAGCAACAAAGCGCCGACCTCCTGAGCGATTTGAGACATTCGTTGAAAATCTATAATCCGAGGGTAGGCGCTTGCGCCGACCGTAATCATTTTCGGTTTGTATTCGCGAGCAAGTTTAGCCAGCTGATCATAATCAATCTGTTCAGTTTCCTTGCTCACTCCATAATGGACCACCTCAAAAAATCTGCCTGAAAAGTTTACCTTATTGCCGTGGGTAAGATGACCGCCGTGGGTTAAATCCATCGTCAAATGTCTGGCACCGGGTTTAAGCATAGCGAAATAAACAGCCATATTGGCGCTACTTCCCGAATGCGGTTGAACGTTTGCGTGCTCTGCATTGAATAATTGTTTTGCCCTATCAATCGCAAGTTGTTCAACTACATCCACATTTTCACAACCTCCATACCAGCGTTTTCTTGGATAACCCTCTGCATACTTATTGGTCAATACCGAGCCTTGAGCCTCCATCACCGCTGGACTTGTAAAATTCTCGCTTGCTATCAATTCAATATTCTCCTGTTGCCGTTTGACTTCATTTTTAATCGCTGTGGCAATGTCCGGGTCCACCGCTTCCAGTGGCAAATCCATTTGTCTGGTTAGCTCCGGAATTTTTTCAACCCGTCTTAAATGTCGTCCACCTTCAAAATTAGAGTTTAGAAAAGTCGCAACGATTTTGACCGCCAACTCCGGGTCGGTATATTTGCCTGAAAGACATAAAACATTTGCGTTATTATGCGATCGGGCTTTTGATGCTAATTCTTCATTCCAGACAAGGGCAGCCCGAATACCCGGCACTTTATTTGCAGTTATGCTCATTCCGATACCGGTTGTGCAAACCAGGATGCCGAAGGCGTGCTCTTTTCTGCTTACGCTTTTAGCGACAGCCAGTGCAATGTCAGGGTAATCGCAAGACTCTTGAGAATCAGTCCCAAAATCTGTCGTCTCAATCCCCTGCGTTTGCAAATATGCTTTTATCTTTTGTTTAAGTTCATAACCGCCATGGTCGGCGCCAATTGCTATTGTAATTTTTTCAGAATTATTAGTATTCATTTTTTCAACAATATTAATTTTAGATTGCTGCTCAATAAAATTCACTATTGAGGTTATACCTTTCAATAACTGGTTACGGCATTCCTCATAAACATCCAGAGACCCACCGATTGGATCAGGGATGTCCTGATCTTCGTTTTCGGTAAATTCCATTACTAAAAAACTCTTCTCAGCAGCGCCTGGATATAGAGATATTACGGTCTCTAAATGCGCGCGAGTCATACAAAAAATATAATCCGCATTTTTTACAAGGTCTTGCGTCAATGGCTGGCTTCTAAACTCTGAAATATCAATTCCTATTTGACGCATCGCCTCAACGGCGTTCAGGCTCGCCCGGTCGCCTTTCACGGCGCAAATCCCAGCAGATAAAGCCTTGTAGTTTATCCTGCCCTGCGACAATTGGTTAAACAAGGCTTCAGCCATCGGGCTCCTGCAGACATTGCCCGTGCATACAAACAATACCGTCTTCATCACATTATAAAGACCGAGTCAAATTGTAGTCTAATTTGAGTTGTGTCAATTAAATTTTTCTATACTATTTATTGACATTTAACAAACTTATTGGAAAATTTTTATCCAATTTATTAACTAATGAACGTCAAACAAAGTATGAAATATTTAAAAACAATATTTGCGGCAATTGCAATAGGAATAATCGGTACAACCCCTTATGGTGTATGCACGCCGTTCGTATATGACCAGGAAAAGGAATTGATAGGTACCGGGGCGGACTTTGATGGAAACGGACTTTCAGACCTGTTGATTGTAGATAAAGGAAGCGGCAAATACAGGATTGCTTATCAGCTTAAACCCGGCGAGTTTAGCTGGGTTAACCACAGGGTAAGCGGAGTCAAAGATGTATCCGGCGCCGGCATTGGAAAATTATTTTCCCCGGACAAAGATGGCATTGCCCTTGCCGCTGCGGATGCAAACCAGATCGCAGTTGTATCGGCTGAAAGCGCAACCTCCGCCTCAACACCGACGCCAATTCCTCCACCTGTGCTTGGTCCAAACATTATTCTCCCGGTAAGCATCGGTGGAGCCGGAAAAACAGCCTTATACGACATTTACCTCGGAAGCATTTACAATGATCCCGATCCATACAAAATAACCCTTTTCCGCAACAAAAGCAGCGCCAAATTTGAGAAGATATTTGAAACAAAAATACCCGGCGCTCCAACAAAACCAAATAGAATTCAGCTTAAAAAAGGAGACAAAGAATATGTGGCTATTTTGCTTAGCGACGATAAAAACGATACATTTAGAATAGAAGACCTTGAATCTGGCAAACCAATCGTGATAGGGCAAATTGCCGGACTGAATACCGGCGGCGATTATACAATTGGGTATTTCAGCGGCGGGAATCTGTGCGAATTTATATTTTACACCCCGGGTTCTGCCTCATTGAAATATTTCCAGATTGCCGATCTCCAGGCTGAAAAATTACAATTCTCAAATCCGATTGTGTATCAACTGGATTCTCCGATATTAAAAGTCTATACAATCCCGGCCGAAAATTCGTCAAAATTGCTTGTGATTTTTGGGAAAGGAGAAAAAGCGGCTGTTTACAACTTTGACGGCAAACAAGCGCCAACTCAGATTAACACTTTAACGCCTCCAGAAAAAATGTTCTATATGGGTGCGATTCCTTTCAATGGTGGATTCCAAATTCTACTTTCCTCCGGGGTCGGAAAATTTTCCCTTGAATACAAAGATTATCGTATTGAAGGGAGCAAAGTTTCGGAGTTTAAGGCTGGTCAACTCCCGAGTATGGACGATACAGATGAATTTACGATTCCACTAATTTACAAGAGGATAATGGCAAATCTTGATGTTAAGAGCGAGGCTGATATGAAGCCTTATACAAATACAATTCCCGGCACCGCGGTAACTTACGTTATGGTGCCAATCCCGGGGGGAGAATTTTTAATGGGAAGCCCCGAGACAGAAAGAGGCCGCAAGCCCGACGAAGGACCGCAACATCGGGTAAAAATCTCTCCATTCTGGATGGGTAAATTTGAAGTAACCTGGAACGAATACGAGTTATTTATGTATCCTGACGATGAAAAGAAATTGCGCGCTCAATATCCGAGCGACCCGGAGGTTGATAAACTTTCAGACGCAATAACAAGACCGTCAAAACCTTATGTTGAAATGAGTTTCGGTATGGGAAAAGAAGGATATCCGGCAATTGCAATGACACAACATGCGGCGAATAAATATTGCCAATGGTTAAGCGCAAAAACAGGTCATTTCTACCGATTGCCAACTGAAGCAGAATGGGAATATGCCTGTCGGGCTGGAACTAAAACGGCTTACTTCTTTGGGGACGACGCCGCTCCATTAGGCGAGTATGCCTGGACAGGTCAGAATAGCGACTTTAAATATCATAAAGTTGGCGAGAAAAAACCAAATCCCTGGGGGCTACACGATATTTTAGGAAATGTGCTTGAATTCTGTCTGGATCAGTATGACCCGGATTATTACAAGACCTGTGGCGAATTCGTGGTTGACCCCTGGAATAAGGCGACTAAACCTTATCCGCATTCTGTCAGAGGCGGTTCGTGGGACGACGATGATCCTGCGCTATTCAGGAGCGCAGCAAGACGCTATTCAGAGCGCGCCTGGAAAGCCACCGATCCCCAATTACCGAAGAGTATCTGGTACTTCTCAGATGTACAGTGGTGTGGATTCAGAATCGTGCGTCCGCTTAAAGTCCCGCCGCCGGAAGAACTTGCAAAATACTGGATTAGTGGCGTTGAGAAAGATTAATTTAGATTAATTCTCCTTGTCAAAATGCGGGCGCTTTGAAACTCCTGAAGCGTCCGCTTTTTTATTTTATGAACATAGTGTTTGACAACAGAAAAAAACGACTCCTGCGGCTTGCAACCATTCTACTGATAGTCTTGTCCGCTATCGGATGTAAAACGACATTTGAAGATAAGAATCTAAAAAGATTTGAATTCGGTGCGCCGCGAATGGGTACCTGGTGGAGAATTGTTCTTTACGCGCCTGATAAAGAATCCGCTGAAAAAGCCGCTGATGAGGCTTTTAAAAAAATCGCCGCGCTTGATGAGAAATTTACCGATTATTATGCAGAAAGCCAACTAATGCAACTGTGCTATAAATCAGGCAAAGGCAATGTCAAAGTAGATGAAGAATTGTATGACGTTATTTCAAGGGCGATTAAGATATCGGAAAAAACCGAAGGAGCCTTTGACATAACAGCCGGGACCTGTGTTCAATTGTGGCGCTGGTCAGGAAGACACAATCGTTTGCCACCAGAAGAAAAATTAAACGCCGCGTTGAATCTTGTTGGATATAAAAAAATAAAACTTAACCCAAATAATAAAACCATAAACCTTACCGTTGAAGGAATGCGCCTTGATTTAGGAGGCATTGCAAAAGGATATGGCGCGGATAAGGCGCTGGCAATATTGAAAAAACACGGTATAAAGAGAGCCCTTGTTGCTGCAAGCGGCGACATAGCCGCAGGAGACCCACCCCCTGGAAAAAGCGGATGGGTAATTGACATTGGATCGGGCGAAGACAAAACCAATACACTCGGTATTAGACTGGTTTTGAAAAATAAAGGGGTCTCAACATCAGGCGATGTTGAGCAATATATTGAAATTAACGGCGTTAAATATTCCCATATATTAAATCCAAAAACCGGGCTTGGTTTGACCAACAGAATCCAGGTCACAGTGATTGCCGATTGCGCGACAAAGAGCGACCCAATTGCAACCGCCTTATGCGTGCTTGGTCTGGATAAAGGAATGAAATTAATTGAATCTGAGAAGAGTCTCGCTGCCCTTTTCATTGTTGCCGATGGAACCAATAAAGTGATTAAAACTTCAAGCCGTTTCAAAAATTTTACTAAGGTTCAATAAGACAATAAAATTCGCTATTTCCTCCTTCATTAATATCAGAACTCGTGATATCTTAAATTATGCAAGATTTTAGCCGTAATTCGCGGCAATTGTATGCCGTAATTTCTTTAATAACCACTATCTTTCTACTTGTCGGGGGACAAACCGTTTTCAAAAGTTATCTTGTTGGAAAGTATTATATTGTCTACTGGCTTTTTTGTTTATTCTTTGCGGTGCTTTCAATCCTTCTGGCAATTTTGCAATTGCGTTCTATTGGCGAACAATCAAGAAAGGAATATAAAGAACTGGTTTCAAAAACTATTTTTGACCTGAATGAAATCATTGTTCGGAGAAAAAAAGATAAGGAAGATACCAAAACCTCTCTGTTAGAAAACGATAACAAATAAATTGAAAAGGGGGTAGGTTAAGTTCTTGAAAATTCGGTATTAGTAAATTATTATCATAATTTGAGTTTAAAAGTTTTAAATGAACGAGTGGAAAATTCAATCGCGTTCTAATGTCTGTCAGGCTTGCGGTAAACCGTTTGAGGACAAGCAAGTCTATCATACTTTTTTGTATGAACAAAAGAACGAACTGTTAAGGCTTGATGTATGCGAAAACTGCTGGCGCTCACAGTACAGTCAGGGCGCTGTTGATAAAAAGGGGTTCGTTTCTTACTGGCAGGGAACATACGAAACTCCACCACCTGCCCCTCCAGAACCAATCAAAAAAGAAACGGCAGAAACGTTGCTGCGAAAATTGATAGAATTAAACGATTCTAAATATAGCGCGCCGGCTTTTATTCTGGCAGTAATGCTTGAAAGAAAGCGCATTTTGAAAGTAAAGCAGGAATTAAATAATGATGGCAAAAGAATATTCGTTTACGAACATTCTAAAACAGGCGAGGTTTTTAGTGTGATAGACCCGCAAATAGATTCAAATAGGATTGTGGAGGTCCAACACACTGTATCTGAATTGCTTGAACATGGCATTCCAGAAGAACAGAAATCAAATCATTCCGAAAATTTGGCAAATCCTGAAGCCCTGAATAATGCATCGGAAACATCGGTATCAGATTCTCAAACAGCTATTTTAACAAAAGATACAAACAAGCTGTGAAGACAAATTTAGAAAACTTGCAACAAACTATTGGATATAAGTTTAAATCTATAGATATATTACAACTTGCGTTGACCCACCCATCTTCCTGTCAATCGCCTAACAGCGTGGAAAACAATCAGCGCCTGGAGTTTCTTGGGGACGCTGTTCTGGGGCTTATAATGGCGTTTGAACTTTATAAAAATTTTCCACGAATGGACGAAGGGGCTTTAACAAAAGCAAGAGCAAGATTTGTAAACGGTCAAATTCTGGCGTGTTGCGCGCGCAAAATCAATCTCGGGAAATACCTGATTTTATCACCTTCTGACGAGCAAAACGGCGGCAGGGAACGCGAATCCACACTCGCTGACGCCTTTGAGGCTATGATTGGAGCAGTATTCCTTGATGGCGGATTTGAAGCTGCACGCAAAGTTGTTTTAAATTGTTTTGCAAAAGCCGAAGTGGAGTTAAGAAAAAATTATATGGACAATCCAAAAGGACAATTGCAGGAGATTTTGCAGGCAACCTCCCGAGAACCTCCGCAATACAAGGTGGTAAAAACATCAGGACCTGACCATGCGAAACAATTTGAGTGCGCCGTCTTTCATCAGGGAAAACAGTTAGGATACGGCGCAGGCGGAAGCAAAAAAGCAGCGGAAGTTAATGCCGCTATCGCCGCCCTCCGTAGTCTTGAAAATTCTGAAAACAAAAACAATAAATTAGAAGACGAAATTGCAAATCTGGTGATTTTTCAAAAAGGAAAAGAGAAAAAATAAATTACTGTGAGTGAACCTGTAAAAAATAAATTATCACCCGGCAAGACTATAGCCATTTCTTGCGCGATAGTCGCTATGTTAGACCAGATTTCTAAGCTTGCCGTTATTGAAATTCTATCCCTCCACGAAGATAAAAATATAATAGACGGTTTTTTCAGACTTGTATATTGGGGAAACACAGGTGCCGCCTGGAGTCTATTTAGAGATAACAACGAATTGTTAACCATAATTTCCCTTATTGCGTTGCTATTTCTATTTATTAACCGCAATAAATTTGAGATTAAAACCAGAACTGGACAGGTTGCTATGGGAATGATTTTTGGCGGAATTATTGGAAATATTACCGATAGATTACTGCGAGGACATGTTGTAGACTTTCTCTACTTTTACGTTGTTCAACGAAGCGGCAATGAACTTGGATTCCCGGCTTTTAACTTTGCTGACCTTTCAATATGCACAGGAGTGGGCATTATGCTGGTTTTAATTTTTATAAAAAAAGACGACCAAATATTGAGCCATAACAACGAAAATTCAAAATCATTTGACAAAGAGACGTTGGCGTTAAAATCACAGGATGTTTCTCGGGAATCAACTTCTGACAAATGAGAGGCACAAAGACCGAAAAGATAATAGTTCAAGAGTCCTTACCGCTTGAAAGACTTGATAAATACATTGCCACACAGTTGCCAGAAGTGTCACGTGTTACAATTCAACGATTAATTGAAGAAGGCCATATAAAAGTAAACGGCACAATAACCAAACCAACCTATCACCCAAGAAAAGGTGACATCATAGAGATAATGTTCCCTGCTGTGCGCTCGCCAGATATTCTGCCTCAAGAAATTCCGCTAAAAGTAATTTATGAAGACGAAGATATTCTTGTAATAAACAAGCAACCCGGCATAGTTGTTCATCCCGGCTCCGGGGTTTTGGACAATACGATTGTTAACGCCTTGCTCTATCATTGTGGCGGTAGCCTTAGCGGTATCGGTGGGGTGGCAAGACCCGGCATTGTTCATAGATTAGACAGGGATACAAGCGGCGTTATGGTTGTGGCAAAAAACGATTTTACACACCTGGCATTGTCTGAACAGTTTGCAAAAAGAAAAGTTCATAAAGTTTATAACGCTATAATCTGCGGCTGGTTAGAAGAAAAAAGTGGCGAAATAAAAACCTATATTGCGCGCGATCCTACTCACCGTCATCGTATGACTGTGGCAACGATTGCTCATCCCGATGGGCGGCTGGCGCATACGGTGTATGAAGTAATTGAAGAAATGAATCATACCTCTTTGGTTGAAGTTGTTATACTCACAGGCAGAACACATCAGATTCGGGTGCACTTTCAACACATAGGACATCCTGTCTTCGGTGATCCGATTTATGGGGTAAAAACAAACAAAAAAATTTATCAGCTCACAGGTTACACCCCCCCAAGAGTTTTATTGCACGCAAAACGAATTGATTTCATTCATCCAAGAACTATGGAACTTGAATCTTTTGAGGCAGATTTACCAAACGATTTCAGGGCAGCTTTACGGGCATTAAGGAGAAAAGGCGAAAATACAACCATTGCTGAATAAACTTTCGCTATTGGAGCCGTCTTAATCTGAAAAATCGGCTGGGCTCGTCTTTTGCCGGAATGTAGTTAAAATAATATAAAGTGCCTGCACTCAAAATATTGTCTGGATTGACAGGTGTCCAGGTGGGGGTATTGGATATGGAGTCTGTCGTTTCAAGCACAAAGTTTGAGGCGTTTGTCTTCCAGGAAAAGATAACGACATTATTTCGTTTCTCATATTTAAGTAATATAGGTGGGTTGCCAAAGATCGGAATCAACCAGGAGTTTGGGATTGGGTCTAAACCCAATAACAATGCTGCAATATTAGACGAATCGCCGTTTCGCAAAGGTTGGTATGGGTAGTCGTAGCTTATACGCAAACGGTCAGGGTCAACTCTATTTGAAAAATAATCATAAAGGTCGGTTCCGGACGCAAAACCCGGTCCCCAGACAAACAGAGGTATTGTATAATTAAGCTCAAATTCTGGATAAATATGGGTATTGTAAGGAGCACCGCCACCGTGGTCGGCGGTCAATATAATCGCTGTTTTTCCGACAAGTTCAGCATCATTTTCAACCAGATTAAAAATCCAACCAAGATACATATCAATAACCGTCAGATAATAAAACCAGGTTTCAGACCCCCATCCATAACCGTGTCCGTAGTAATCAAGTTCAGCCACGTGCAGGAACACGTAATTGAAATGGTAGTCAGTCATTTTTTGTAAAAACGATTGCACGAGCGCGCTCCCGTTAAGATATCCATAAGGGACTATTTCCACATAATCAATTTTGTTCCTGCCATTGTCTGCGCCGGTCAGGTCTTCGGCTCCATTCAACTCATTATAACTATCTGTAATAACGCGCAATTTATCTTTTACTCCGAAAAATCCAGTAACCATTCCCGCGTCGTGAATAACATCAAAGACACTTGAAATATAACCTTTGTTAGTATCGCCGTAACTATGTATAGTAATGTTCGGGATATATGTATTGAAATCAATTCCGTGAGCAGCTGTCGGTGGCATAAAAGCATCTCTTAAAACTGGTCTTGCTGTAATCACAGTAGTTATATTGGGTAACGTGTCTGAATAATTATAGTCACAACGCGCGTTAAATGTTGTTGCTCCTTCATTAACGAATTTATAAAAGTTAGGAAACATTTCGGGATTATTCACCATCCCCTGCTTTAAATAGATTGCCGACAATCCATCTACAAGAATATGGACGACGTGGGTTATATTTGACGAACAATATCCTCCAAAAGCGTAAAAAACTAACAAATATATAAAAAACAATCTATTAGATTTCATTAGTAGACTTTTTAATATATATTTCTGGAAAAATCAATATTAAACCACACATTTTTAAACCATCAGGCTTGCATTATTTATAAATCTGCCAATAATATTTTTATGGACCAAACCGGGTATAAATAATGCCGCTGAGGCGTTGATTGAAGGCGCAAATAAATATCTAAAAAACATACCGGGTATTTTACACTTTCACGTGGGCAAAATGGTCCCAAGCCATCGCGCCGTGGTGGACCAGACATACCAGGTGGGACTTAACATCGTTTTCAAAGATAAGAAGTCGCAAGACGAATATCAGGAACATCCATCGCATATAGAATTTGTTGAAAAAGTATTTAAGCCTAATTGCCAGCGAGTGGTTGTTTACGATTTTGAATAAAAGGTCTACACCGATTAAGGTTATTCTAATAATGCTGTCTTTGCGGCGTGGATAAATGATTTAATTTTCTCTTTATCTTTTTTACCGGGGAATAATTCAACGCCGCTTGAAACGTCAACTGCAATAGGTTTTACTCTTTTTATTGCTTCGGCTACGTTTTCCGGGGTTAATCCGCCTGACAAGATTATATTCTGGTTTAATGCTTTCGCCTTTAAGGCGATATCCCAATCAAAAGCCTTGCCTGTTCCACCCTGAATGTCAGGATTATAGGTATCCAACAGCCAGGCGAAACCCGGATAATTCTTACAGATTTCAATTGAAGACTCATCCTTAATTCGGAAAGCCTTGATTACCTTTGTCTCAAATATTCTGCAAAACTCCGGCGACTCATTCCCGTGAAATTGGACAGCGTCCAATCCAACCTCTTCAATAGTCTGCCTTATCTCCTCGTATGGGGCATCTACAAAAACGCCTACGGAAAGTATAAATGGATTAAGATTTACTCTAATACGCGCAGCCTCAACAGATGAAATATAGCGCGGGCTTTTTTTATAAAAAATAAAACCTATCGCATCAGCGCCATATTCAACAGCGGCTTTGGCGTCCTGTAAGTTAGTTATCCCGCATATTATAACTTTTACAATCATCGGTAAATAAATAATTGAATTAACATTTTAATTTATCAAGCACATCAAAAAAATGTTCAATCTCGGTTTGAGTATTATAAAAGTGTGGAGATAAACGAATATATTTATTCCCCTGCCTGTCGGTTCTTAATGAAGTGATAATCCTATTGTCTATTAGAAACCTATGCAAAACGGGTATATCCAGATTCTCCTTATAAAAACTTATAATTGCCGAACTGTTCTTTTCGGATGAATCCGAGCACAGAATTTTGAAATCTCTTTGTTTTAATTGTTCAATGATGAATTTTCGCTTTTTCAAAAGTTCTCTGGTAATATTTTCTACGCCGACTTCAGTAATTAATTCAAGAGCCGCTTGTAGTCCCGCAAGCAAGCCAAGACTCATAGTGCCGGGTTCATATTTACGGGCATCAGGAGGAAATGAAATTTTATCTTGTGGTATAAAATTGGGGCATCTCACGTTGTGCCATCCAAAAAGCAACGGGGAGAGCCGTTCTTGCAAATCGCGCCTGACGTAAAAAATGCCTGCCCCACAGGGTCCGAGCAACCATTTGTGGGCGTCCGCAGCCAAAAAGTCCACATTCTCAACGCTAATCGGAAAAGCGCCGAGCGTCTGGATGGCGTCAAGACAGAACAGTATTCCCCGTTTTCGTAATTCTGCACCTATCTGGTCAATGTCAATCCTCCATCCGGATAAAAAATGACAGGAAGAAAGGGCTACGAGTCTTGTCTGGTTATCAATTTGCGACAATACTTCATCCGTCTCAATTTTGCCGATAAACCTTGTAGCTATTTTTCTGACTTTGACGCCTTTGCTTTCAAGAGCAATCCACGGATAAACATTTGAGGGATAATCATCAAAATAAATTAAAACATTATCGTAAGGCTCAAACTTAATTCCGCCTGCCACTATACTCAACCCCAATGAGGTAGGTCCAATCAACGCGATCTCTTCTTTTTGCGCCCCGATCAATGTTGCAGCAAGTTCACGAATTGTTCTGATTCTATCGCTGCCAAATTCAAGCTCCTGATCGGCATATTGAGACTTTGTTGCATAGTCAACAATTGAATCAGCCACTCTTTTAGGCAACGGCGAAACCGCAGCGTGAGCGAGAAATATTTTTGAATTAACAACAGGAAATTCCCGCGTTCGCAATTGTTCTTCGGAATATAAATTTTGAATTGTTAGTTTTTGTTCGGTAATCAAGCGGAGAATCAGATCACAGTCTTTTAGCAAGTTCCTGAGAACTTAGTTCATAGATTTCTTTGTGCAAAGATTTTCCATTTGAATCCATCGTCACCACAGCAGGAAAATCTTCCACTTCAAATTCCCATATCGCTTCTGGAGAACCAAACTTATCCATTAAATAAACGCCATTCACCTTTTTTATGCATTCGGCAAGAACCTGCGCCGCGCCTCCAACCGCGTGCAGGTAAACACAACCAAATTCGTGACAGGCTTGCAATGTCCTCTCCCCCATTCCACCTTTTCCAATGATTCCGCGCAATCCGAATTGCTGAATAATTTTTGCTTCGTAAGGTTCTTCGCGGATTGAAGTGGTTGGTCCGGCTGCCACAACCTTCCACTCCCCCTTTTCATCTTTAATCACGACCGGTCCGCAATGGTAAAGAATTCCATCTTTTAAATTAACTTCAGGTGGAAGCGTGCCGCCCTCGTGAAGATATTTGTGAACGGCATCGCGTCCGGTGAAGATTTTTCCCGTAATTAACACCTCATCGCCGACTTTTAGCGAGCGGATTTTTTCTTCGGTAAATGGAGCGATTAATTTAATCATATTAATATAACCACTGTTTGATTTTATAGTTGTTGTCAAGAACAACACCCTGTCTTCTAAATGCCCAGCACATATAACTTACGCTGACAAAATAAGATGCTGGCAGTCTATTCAACACGCCTATTTTCACGCCCAACAAAGTGGTTTTTCCGCCAAATCCCATTGGACCAATTCCCAATTCATTTGCTGTGTTAAGAATATCTTTCTCAAGCGCATCCAGTTCTAGCACGGGGTTTGTATCATCAAGTTTTCGCAAAAACTGTCTTTTTGAGGCTTCATAACTTGTTGCCCTGTCGCCGCCGATGCAAACACCAAGCACCCCCGGACCGCATCCTTTACCCTGCGCTTGCAAAACTGCGTCCAGAATTACCTTTCTGCATCCCGTCAAGTCTCTGTCTGCTTTAAGTTTTTC
>JBAMMJ010000074.1:41479-53878 GCA_039793825.1 Verrucomicrobiota bacterium
ATTGAGCTCCTACATTTTCACAACCTCCACCTTTGAGAATCAGCCTGACAACGACTTCAGGCGAGCGGTGTTGATGAAAATGCAACACAGGCGAACCAGGTCCAACATTTGTGCCACTATTTTTACCGGTAAGAGAATCAACGGAGTTTTGCCGTAAATAACCTCTGGCAGTAGCCTCTTTTACAGCCTCTTTGGCAATTTCTTCAAATTCTATCTGGTCTGTGCCAATCGGACAGTCCACATAAAACAGGATACTTCCGGTGTCCTGACAGATTGGTTGGGATTTTTGCTTTGCAATGGCAATATTTCTATCAATTATTTTCAGAGCAGACTCTGCTATTGTCCCCTTCCTTTCGCGCTCAAGCGCATATATTATAGTTTTATAGACATCATCAGGTATCTCCGCAGATGTCTTTCGTATCAATTCCACCAAAGATTCCTTTAACCCATTCATTACCATAATAATCAACCATAATTTCAGGTTAGTCAATAAAGCACTTTTTCTTAACTCTGTTTTACAGAAAACCGGGAAGCCTACACGGCTTATTAGAATGATACTTCTTTGCGGTTGCGGGACTCAAAAGTAAAATAGGAGGTGTAACCGCACCTTTTAGCCAATTCTAACGCCTCTTTAAAATTCATTCCAACCTCCTGCGGAGAGTGCGCATCGGAACCAAAGGTTATACCAACCCCCTCGCTATGCGCTATTTTTAAAATTGTTTCTCCCGGATAAATTTCCTTGCAATCTTTTCTAAGTCCCGCGGTATTTATTTCTATCAATACATTATTTTTTCGCGCAGTTCTAAAAAAATTTCTGAATAATTCAGAGCAATCCTTTTGCGGAAAATGGCCAAATTTTTTTGCAAGATCAATATGGCCGATTATGTCAAAAAAGCCGGAATTGGCAGCCTCCGTCAGCCTCATAATGTAACGTTCCCAGACCTCTGTTACATTGTGTCTTTTCCACTCCTCAATCTTTCCTGGATTGTCAATATCCCATTTATTATCAACATAATGGACTGAACCTATAAGATAATCCCAATGGTTCAAGGATGAGAGTTTTTCTATCCAATCCTCATAACCTGGGATAAAATCCACTTCCAGTGCAAGTCTGATTTTTATATTTGGGAATTCCTTTTGCGCATTCAGGACAGATTCCACATATCCCTCAAGCTCAGAAAATTTCATCCTCCAATCATCAAAATCGTCCCGCGGCATTGGAGCATGGTCTGAAAACCCGATTTCATCTAAACCAATCTCAACCGCGCGACGAGCGTATTGAAAAACATCGCCAACCGCATGTTTGCATAGCGGTGTATGCATATGGTAATCTGGCGGCAATCCCATAATAAGTAGTTAAATATCCGACAGTTAATCCAAAAAGCAATGCAAAAGGTTATAAAACTGGTTTTCTATTATTGAACAAGTATTAAAGACAATTTATTGAAACAATCAATCAAAGAATGTTTGCCGCTAATTCTGCTAACTCGGACCTTTCGCCCCGTTGTAATTCCACATGAGCCGAAATTGCTTCTTTTCTAAACTTTATTACAAGATAATTAAAACCATTTGAAGATGAGTCCACATACGGATTGTCTATCTGGTAAGGGTCTCCTGTGAAAACGATTTTAGTGCCGTGTCCCACGCGTGTAATTATTGTTTTAACCTCAAGGGGAGTAAGATTTTGGGCTTCATCAATAATCATATATTGATTAGCGATACTTCTGCCTCTGATATAACTTAGGGCTTCCACCACAATTGTGCCCGAGCGCATCAGTTCCGCTGGACGCCGTAAATCACTTCCCATATTCAGGTCAGCCAGAAGTTCAAGGGCGTCGTGTATAGGTTGCATCCAGGGGTCAAGTTTTTCTTCAAGAGTTCCGGGCAAAAATCCAAGCTCGCGTCCAACAGAAACCGTTGGTCTCGCAACAACGAGTCGGCGGTATTGTCTATCCTGAGCCGTGCACTTTAATCCAGCCGCCATTGCAAGGAGAGTTTTTCCGGTGCCAGCCTTCCCCATCAATGTAACAAGCTTAATTCTATCATCAAGCAGCGCGTCAAGGGCAAATTGTTGTTCTCTATTTTTAGGCTTAATTCCCCACACTCCATCTTTGCAATCGTAGATTGAAATTAATTTTTTAGCAGTCTGGTCAACGCGCGCCAGAGAAGTTCGTTTGTGATTTGTTTTATCAATTAATGTGCAATACTCGTTGGGAAAATAATTTGAATCTTTTGGCAGTTCAAGTTCTCCATAATTTCTGAAAGCGGTCAGCTCATTAGCGGTAACTTCTAACTCAAACGTGCCGGTATAAAGGTCTTGAATCCGCACCCTATCCGTCTCATAATCTTCGGCTTGAATTCCCATTGCATCTGCTTTTATTCTCAAATTAATATCTTTTGAAACGATTATGGTGGGTATTTCTGGTTTTTCTTTCTTTAGTTGCAATGCGAGGGCGAGAATCCTGTTATCTGCGTTTTCTTTTACAAGTGTGGGCGAACCATTGTTGACGAATACAACCTTCAAACAACCGTTATTTGGCAATTTAACCCCCTCACTCAATCTGCCTTTTGAACGCAGCTCGTCAAGCGTCCGCGAAACAGTGCGAGCATTTTGCCCAAGGTCTGTTGACTCACGCTTAAACTTGTCAATCTCTTCTATTACTTCAATCGGTATCAGAACATTATTTTCCCTAAAACTCATTAACGAGTTCGGGTCGTGCAATAATACGTTAGTATCAAGGATATAATTTTTCACAACTTTATCTTTTTGAGACGGACTCATCATTTGAAGATTTAATTACTGTTTGCGCTTTTAAATCCAAAGTAATTAAGAATTTTCTTTAATATTGGCAATTTCAATAGCTTCCATTCTCTTATGCCACTCTATGAGTTTGTTATGCACAGCTGGCAAATTATAATGACCCGCAAATAAAAACATACCTAACATTCCATACAAGTCAAAATCCACAAACACCGGTTTTTCATCAAGCAAGAATTTGCGTTCAGAAACCATCTGCTCATAGAACCAGAGCCGTTTTTCCAGCTCTGTAAGCAAAGCCTCTTGTTGCAAACGCCATTGCTCAATGCAACCACGACCAAACTTTCTTTCCTTATGCCTTAAATAAAGAAGTTTTTCCTTTTTAGGTACAAATTCTTCGTAGTAAATGTCGTTAAGTTTAGCGCAGACCTCTTCCACCTCGTTTTCAATATGCCGCCATATTAGATTTTGAATACCAGAAAATTTTTTTGGAAACAATCCGAGATTATATTTAGCGTCAATATATTTAGCAATGATCTGAGATTCATCGTCTGTTTCAAAAATAACATTTTTCCCATCTTTTATCACTGGCACCTGGTAATATCGGTTCCTTGTTATCTTCCAGACGTAAGACCTATCTGTTGAGGGAATGTTTTTTATTTTAAACGGCTTCCCTGAATACTGGAGAATTCTTCTCTGAACGATGCAATATCCGCTCCACGGAAATTGAATAAGAACTATCATTTTATCTATTTTTAATTCAACTTTTGCAGATAAATCTATATTTATACAAACAATTTTAACCTAAAATAATTATAAGACAAAGCTTTTACATACTATTTAATTCCATATTTACTTGCTGAAAATAATTTAAATAAAACATAATTATTTTTATGCCGATGGCAAGCGCTATTAAAACAAAAATCATAGTCCCCGTCCATTGCAACGCCGAACGCAACTTTCTTGATGCCTCCTCACGATAGTATGAATGTAACCGCGCTAAAGCATCGTCAAGGCTTCCGCTCACCTCGCCTGTTGCAAACTGTGAGACAAAGATATCAGGAAAAAAAACACAATTGCTAATCTCCTCCGATGGTGTAGTGGTTCCTGAAAGGAGACGTTCATACCAAGATTTTACAGCCTTTTTTAAGATGACTGAACCACTCGCAGACGCTGCTAATTCAAGTGCCTGAATTATGGTCACTCCGGCATTTAAAAGAGCCGCTAATGCAAAAGAAAATCTTGACAGAACTAAACTACGTTTCGCGCTTCCATATAGTGGGAGTTTTTCTATTATCCATTCTATCCGTTCGCGCCACTGTTCGCTTCTATTTGGTTGTATAGCGTAAAAAATCAGAAAAACACAAAAATATAACGGCACCAATAAACCAAATGTTTTGCCTAAATAGGTTAACGCATTCCCTGTCGTAAAAAATTCGGCAAACGGAAAAATGAACACGGCAAAATGTAACAAAAAAGCTGGATACGCAAGATTGGAGATGAATTGGCTAAGACTTTGAGCACGCTCCTGGTAATGAGCCGATAGCATCTTAAAACAACTTTCAAGTTTTCCGCTTTTCTCAGAGGCATCAATTAAAGCAAGGTCAAAATCGGGGACTGAATCGTTGCATTTTTTAAAGGCGTCAGATAACGTATCACCGTGTAAAAGACTTTCCTGAAGGCTCTCAACAATCCTTTTTATTCGCGTATTTCTTACGGTTCTGAAAAGGTGTTGCAATGCACCGGATGCAGTAACACCTGCTCCAAGTAACGCCCCCAATTGATAATAAAAATCGGCAACGCTTTTGTAAAAGCCGGGTGTGTTTATCAAGGGCATTTATTCAATTCGGCATATAAATCTGACAATCCTGCCGCATCTGTCAAATAAGTTTATCTATTGCCGATTTAAGCGCAGATTTAGGTTTAACGCCGACGCTCTGACCAGCAACATTTCCATTTTTAAAAAATAACAATGTAGGAATAGAACTAATACCGTAATTATTCGCTATCTCAGGATGGTTATCCACGTTAAGTTTGCCAATCTTGACCTTCCCGGCGTACTCATCGGCAAGTTCGTCCAGAGTTGGCGCGAGCATTTTGCAAGGACCGCACCACTCAGCCCAAAAATCAACAACAACCGGTATTTGGGACCTGATAACTTCGCTCTCAAAGTTATCAGCCGTTAATTCCACTATTTTATTAGATGCCATACGTATAACCTTTGTAAATTTGTGTAAAAATAACTTCTATAAATTCCCAATAAATGTTTGGAGATCAAATAAGTTACGGTAGATTATTGTCCACCGCCCTTTAACGCGTCCTGTAGCAAGGTTAAAAGGTAAATTACGGTAAACACAGCGGCGAGACTGGTCACCATTGCCGCGATGGCAAGCGCTTTATCAAGAACCGAAACCGCTGAAACCGCTCCGACTGGCGCGGATGGTTTTTGAGAAGCTTTTGGGGCTTCTTTTTTAGCCGCGGCTGGTTGTTCACCTTTTGGACCGGGCTGGGTAGCCAATTTTGCGGACCCAACTCCTGCTGGTGGCGGTGGAACAGGCTGTGCCTTTGATCCAACTGCGGCAGACGGTGTTTGCGTGGGTGGCTGAGGTGTTGCCGCAGGCGGCACAGCAGGTTTGGGCGGAGGAACTGTGGGCGCCGCCGTTGCTCCACCACCCTGTGGCAATGTTGGCAACTTTATTGTCGGCGCGGATGTCGGTTTAGGGGGAAGCTGAATCCGAACAGTTTCCTTCTTCGGTTGCACCTTACTCTGGTCAGGGGTTGGTGGAACCGCGCCTGGTGGCAAATTAGGAATATTATCAGCCATAATTATTTTCTAAAACTTAAAATTTTATTTCCTCAATGTCAAATATTTAAAAGGAATTTATATTTTCTTTCAAATGATTTTATATGATATGTTATTTTTAATCAAAGAATAATTTTTATGAAAATCAATCTGGCTTACGGCGAAAAAGGTTTGTCTATTGAATTGCCGGATAACTTGACCACGGTAATAACCCCGAATTATATTCCCGGATTGGAAGACGAACAAGCCGCGTTGTGGTACGCGTTAAACAAACCAATTGAAGCGCCCCCATTAAGAAACTGGTTTAACAGTAAGTCCAGGGTCTGTATCACATTTACAGATATAACGCGCGCCACGCCAAATCACCGCCTTATACCCTGGATTCTAAAATATCTATCTTTTGTTCCCGAAAAAAACATTACGCTGCTAAATTCTCTCGGTTCACATAGACCAAACACAAAGGATGAATTAGAAAAAATGTTGACGCCAGAGGTTGTCAAAAGATACAAAATCGTCCACAACGATCCAGAAAATAAGGAATCGCATATCAAAATCGGAACATTAAAAGATGGGACTCCGGCTCTTATTTCACGATACCTGATTGAATCAGATGTTCGGATTATAACAGGATTCATTGAACCACACTTTTTTGCGGGTTTCAGTGGAGGACCAAAAGGAATTTTGCCAGGAGTCGCGCATATGGACACGATAATGGCAAACCATAGAGCCGAGAACATCTCACATCCAAAAGCCACGTTTGGAATCACCGAAGGAAATCCAATCTGGGAAGAGATGCGCGAGATTGCTTTAAAAGCAGGACCTTCCTTTTTGATAAATGTCACTCTAAATGACGACAAAAGAATAACCGGCATATTTGCGGGCGATATTATTGCGGCTCATAAAAAAGGGACTGAATTCGTAAAACAAAATGCTATGCAAAAAGTCAAAGAACGATTTGACCTTGTTATAACCACAAACAGCGGATACCCGCTGGATTTGAATCTTTATCAAGGAGTAAAAGGAATGAGCGCCGCCGCAAGAATAGTCAAACAGGGCGGGGCTATTATTCTCGCCTGCGAATGCCGTGACGGCGTCCCATTTAATAGCGATTATGAAAAGTTGTTACACAGGGGCAAAACACCTGAGGAATTACTCCAGATAATTAACAGCTCAAAACAGGTTATCCCAGAGCAATGGCAGGTCCAAATTCAGGCACAAATTCAAAAACAGGCAACTGTTTATCTTTACAGCTCTCTTCCTGAGGAGGCGGTAAAAGCCGCACACCTGATCCCTTGCAAAGACATTGAAAAAACAGTCAAAGAAATAATCTCTGCTCGCGGTGACAATGTTAAAATTGCGGTAATGCCGCAAGGTCCACTAACAATACCTTATATTGAGGAAAATTGATGGCTACAATTTGACCCGCGGAATAATTTTTATTAAACTGCTATTATGGGAAATACATTTGGACACCTGTTCCGCGTTACTACCTGGGGGGAATCCCACGGCGGCGCTGTTGGAGTTGTTGTTGACGGCTGCCCGCCGGGAATACCTCTCAGCGAAACGGATATACAACCCGAACTTGATAGACGCCGTCCCGGACAATCAAGTATCGTAACTCCACGCAAAGAATCTGATACGGTTCAAATATTATCCGGCACATTTAAGGGAAAAACCCTCGGCACTCCTATATGTATGGTTGTAAAAAATGAAGACGCGCGCCCTGAAGCGTATTGTGAAGTAGCAGAAAAATTTCGTCCATCGCACGCCGATTACACCTATTTTGCAAAGTATGGATTATGGAACTGGCAAGGTGGAGGACGAAGCAGCGCCCGCGAAACAATCGGCAGAGTGGCGGCAGGGGCAATTGCAAAAAAGGTCTTAAAAGAAACTTACAATGTTGAAATCCTTGCCTATGTTAAACAGGTGCATAAGATCAAAGCAAAGATAGACATTGACAGGGTCACATTAAAAGATGTTGAGTCAAATATCGTTCGTTGCCCTGACACCGAAGCGGCAGGAAAAATGATAAAGTTGATTGAACGCGTTAGAAGCCAGGGCGACACCGTAGGAGGCATAGTGGAATGCATCGCCAGAAATGTGCCACCCGGATGGGGTGATCCCGTTTTTGATAAACTTGACGCAGACCTCGCAAAGGCAATGTTAAGCCTGCCAGCCGCAAAAGGATTTGATATCGGATCGGGTTTTGATTGTGTGAATTTCAAAGGCAGCCAGCACAACGACCCGTTCAGAATTAAAAATGGTAGAGTCATAACTACATCAAATTATTCCGGTGGAATTCAGGGTGGAATTAGCAACGGTCAACTTATTTATTTCAGGGTCGCGTTCAAACCAGTAGCCACCATAATGAAGGAACAAAACACCGTTGATATCCATTTCAAAAACACCACGCTTAAAGGGCGCGGCAGACACGATCCCTGTGTGTTGCCAAGGGCTGTTCCGATCGTTGAAGCTATGACCGCATTAGTTCTAATTGACCACGCATTGAGACATAAAGCACAGTGCGAGAAATGAATGATACCTTTGAGATTAGATTTATTTGTTAGCTATATTCTTCTGGAAAAAGTAGATTCTAATAAAACCAAATCTTTAAGACCTCTTCACCATAAAGAAGCCATATAATCGTCGCCAGAGAGATAAATGGACCGTATGGAATCCTGCTTGAACGTTCTTTTAAACCCGCAAGCATTAACGCAGCTCCAAAGACCGCACCAATTATTGAACTTAAGCACAATGAAAATAATACACCCTTCCATCCGGTAAAGGCGCCGATTGCAGCCATAAATTTCACATCGCCGAATCCCATCGCCTCTCTGGGCAATATGAGTTCGTCAATTGTAGCCTCCATAAAGACAACCGATTCAGGTTCATATTCTTCTTTGCCTATTATTAATTTCTCTGGCGACAACTTAACTTCTACCTGCCAGTAACACCTGTCCGGCAATTCAAGTCGTTTGGCTACAAACCTTATAGTGTCGGACTTTCTGCTGAAAATCTCGCCGTACGGAATTTCCTGATGTGGCAAAACGAGCGATTCTTCAGTAAAAATAACTTTTGAGTTGGGATTAATTTTAATTCTGTAACGCCCAAAAATCAGTTTTCCAAGATTCACAATCATAAAGATTAATCCGGCGCCAACAACGACACCCGTAATGCTTCTTTTAAGTGAATCTAAATGGGTAGAAACATTATGGAGAGGAGGCAAAAAAAATGAAATTAAAACACCACATATAATCCCACCGTAGGTAATTTCATCAGGTATAATATAATGTTCAATATCAATAAATGAAGCCACTATTAGCGCAGCGATTAATAAAGAACTAACTATTGCGATATAAAAATTCCGTTCTCCATATTTTAACCAGCTTAACAAGAAAAAAACGCCTGTAATGAATTCAACAATTATATATCGCGGAGATATTTTACTGCCGCAATTGTAGCATTTGCCGCCCAGCCAGATATACGAAACAAGCGGTATATTGTAATACCAGGGAATTTGCCAGTTGCAGACAGGACAGTGCGACGGCGGGTTTACTATGCTTTCGCCACGCGGAAGTCTATAAATACAAACGTTCAGAAAACTCCCAACTATGCACCCAAAAGCGAAAAACACTGTTGCCCAGTAGAAAAATGAGACGCTTCGTATTGGTTCTATAATCCCTTCTTTAATAATCTCCATAGTAAATATTTTTTATCAGGGCTTCCTGCATTATCTTTTTTGGCGCTGGCTTTTTAATCCAGATTTCAAAGGCTCTAATCCCCTGCCATAAGAGCATACTTATACCGTTCGCAATTTTACAACCTGACTCCTTTGCTATTTTTAAAAGCGGCGTCTCTGCCGGTCTATAAATCATATCGTAAGCAAGCGCGGCGTTTGTCAAACTGAACCTGGATAAATCTATCGGAAGTAAATCGGATGGCTTCAATCCAAGAGAGGTTGCGTTTATAACCAGATCAACTTTGTGATGAGGATAATCCAATTCAACCGCGACATTCGGATATTTCTTTTTTATTTCTTCTGCTACAACAAGAGCCTTTTGAGGAGTGCGGTTTACAAGATAAAGTCTTTTCGCGCCGCAGGAAGCCAATTTTAAAGCCGCTACCCGCCCTGCTCCGCCGGTGCCAAGCAACAATATCGTTGCCCCTTGCGGGGTGAATCCAAAATCTTCATAGAGCGCCATCGTAATTGCCTCGGCATCGGTATTAAATCCATAACTGCGAATTTCTTCGGGCAACTCAGATTCAAACTCTATCAACGGCTTCCAGTGTCCATCTTTATCCTTTCCATCAAATCTTATGGTATTTACGGCTCCCCATTCCCTTGCCGAATCGTCAAGAACATCTACAATGTCCAGGGCGATTATTTTATGTGGGACAGTTAAGTTTAACCCTATAAATTTCATTTCCTGGGCGCCGCGAATGGCTTCTTTTAACTTTTCAGGCAATACATCAAAAGCGAGATAAACACAATTCAAACCAAGTGCTCTAAACGCGGCATTGTGCATTGACGGCGACGCAGAATGCGCTACCGGATGCCCATAAACCGCGCAGCAACGTGTTTGAGCATTTATTTTCAACTGAGTTTGAGACACGTAAATCTATATAATGACAAGGCAGAAGAAATTCAATGATAACTTTTATTTTAATATCGGTCCTTTTACATCTTTTAATCTGCTGCGCAAAATTTCGGCGCGGACGACATCGCGTTCTTCGGGGTCGGCTGTGTTCGGATATAACTGTTGTAGATGAGCGGGTTGACAGATCAAAAACAATTCGCTCGGCAGGTCTGCGTTTACACCCGGGAAAAATCCATATTCCACTCCAAGTCTAAATAATGAAAGCAGATTCATCGCTTCTTTTGATGAGATACTGTAAGCGTTGGCGAGGATTCCGTACGCCCGCCCTATATGATTTAAAATGACTTTTTTCTGTTTTTCCAGCAATAACGATCTTGCGTTCTCCTCGTGTTCAATAATCTGGGAAACAACTTTTTCAAGCCTTTCCACTATTCTCGCCTCTTCTTCGCCAAGCGTTTGCTGATTGGAAACTTGAAATATGTTTCCCAGTGCGTCTGTGCCCTCTCCATAAAGTCCTCTAACGGCGAGCCCAAGTTTGTTAACCGCCTGAATAATTTGACTGATCTGCTCAGCCAGAACAAGTCCGGGAATATGCAACATCGCGCTAACCCGTATTCCTGTTCCCACATTAGTTGGGCAGGCGGTCAAATATCCAAGTTTCGGGCTAAAAGCGTAATCAAGTTGTTTTTCTAATAAATTATCAACTTCGTCTATCTTACTATATGCCTCTGCAAGCTGAAATCCCGGCAAAATTGCCTGCATACGAAGGTGGTCTTCTTCGTTGATCATCACACTGTAAATTTCGCCTTTGCTGATAACAACCGCGCTCCCGACTGTTTTTGCGGCGTGTTCCCTGCTAATGAGATGGCGTTCAACAAGAAGTTGTTTATCAAGGGAATCCAATTCCTCCATTGAAGCAGAGAATCCGCCTTCCATTTGCTGTATATTCTCAACCGCCGGACGCATTAAATCCATTGCCCTTATCCTATCCTGCTTGGTCGCCCAGCCCGGAAATGAAAAGCCTTTTAAATTCCGCGCAAGCCTAACCCTGCTTGAAATTACAATAGCGCTCTGAGGTCCTGAGCGCTTGGCAAAGTCCGATGGAGACGATAGAAATTCCAGCAAATTCATAAATTAAGTTTCCCCTGAACGTTCTTTTTCCATCTGGTTTAATTTTGTCCGAATTCGTTTTATCTCATCCCGCAACACCGCGGCTCGTTCAAAATCTTCAATAGCAACTGCCCGTTCAAGTTCTTCCTGTAGTTTTTTAATCTTTTCGGCAATCGTCTTTCCGGATTGCTGAGCGCGTGGCACCTTGCCAACGTGCCGTGACCCCTTGTGCATTGATTTTAATATGCTCTCCAATCCATCTGCAAATGTGCTATAACATTCCGGGCATCCAAGCCGCCCGGTCTTTTTCAGGTGCGATTGCGTGTAGCCACAAGCCGGACACTTCAACTCGCTCGTTTCTTCGGTTTCGGTGGATGAGGAGGTCTCTTCAAACCCAAATAAAAAGTCGGTTACATCTATTGTTCCCTCGGTCAAACCCTGCTTTTTTGCGCAGTCTTCACACAGGTCTATCTTATGCATCTTATCACCAATTATCTTGGTCAAATGCACTGTAGCCTGTTTTTGTTTGCATATACTACATAGCATAAACCACCCCAATATTAATATATCGGCTCACCTGATTCTTTAGTCAAGGAATGGAATTTATCCAATAACTTCTTTGTTAATGGACCCGGGATGCCATCTCCTATTACCCTACCGTCAATTTTAGTCACCGGAACAAGTTCAGCGGCGGTGCCGGTCAAAAAACACTCATCGGCGTTAAATAAATCATACCGTGTTAAATTTGTTTCTACAACTCTTAATCCAATATCTGTTGCAATATCCAGAACCACTGCCCGCGTGATACCCCGAAGGGCGCCAGCATAAAGAGGCGGCGTATAAATACTGTTTTCTTTAATTATAAAAATGTTGTCACCGGTGCACTCAGCCACAAAGCCTTCGCTATTAAGCATTATCGCCTCTTCCACTCCGGCGTTAATTGCTTCTATCTTGGCAAGTATGTTATTAAGGTAATTGAGAGATTTAATCGCCGGATTCAAGGCGTTATGCAAATTCCGCGTGGTCGGAACAGTTATAATCTTCATTCCCTTTTCGTAGACTTCCTGCGGATATAATTGAATTTTATCCGCTATTATAATCACAGAGGGCTTCTTGCATTTATTTGGGTC
>JBAMMJ010000074.1:53888-54126 GCA_039793825.1 Verrucomicrobiota bacterium
GTCCAATCCTAATGTTCCAACCCCTCTTGTTACAACCAATCTAATATATCCGTCTACAATCTTATTCTCACGGCAGGTCTCAATTACCGCTCTTGACATTTCAGAGGGCGACATTGGGATCGTCAACAATATAGCCTTTGCCGAATAAAAAAGCCTTTCAATATGCTCCTTTAATTTAAAGATACGCTTGTTGTAAGCACGTATCCCTTCAAACACGCCGTCTCCATATAAAAGTCCA
>JBAMMJ010000075.1:0-1176 GCA_039793825.1 Verrucomicrobiota bacterium
TTGTGGGCCACGATCCCGTTACCAATGAAGTTTTGGGTGCCTTCAACAGAAATATCATAAACTTGTTCATAGCCAGCGAACTCAATGGATTTAATTTTTTCCCACAACACGTATGGTTGGAGGTTGGACCCCAAAGAACTCTTACCTCCTCCCGAGGTCTTCGTCCTCGCGTCGGAGGAGGGAGTCTTCGGGGCGGGGGTTGTAGGTTCAATATTGGCAACAGCAATAAGGTCGCCTTCTTTGAGGTAAATTACTTTTGTCCATTTTGCCGTTGATAATAATCGGCCATTTTTGTTAGGATTATTTTTAATGGTAAGACTAGATCCTGATTGGTTTTTGCTTTCCTCTGAACTGTTTGTTAATTTATCTGCGGGTTGGTTTGGAGCGGCATTTATTGTTCCTAACTTTTTTGGATTCAAATCACCGTTTAATCTTTTAGTATTGACAGCTGATATTTTCTTTGGTATATTGAGTTTATTAATTGCTTTTAAGTTTAAAAAGCGATCAAAAAGAAAATTATGATTGATGTTTGGGATGCTAATGCCAGAGCGGTGATTGCCTTTGCCTTGGCCTTGATTGCCGGAGGAGTGATTTATATTGCTTTCAAACTCTCCGAGAGAACTCCCTCTAATTCCAAGCGCCCTAAGGCTTCCACTCGTTGATTCGCCTTCAGATTCAGAGTCTATCCATATTGGCTTTGCTTCGTTCAAATCACGTTGGGCTGAGATTTTTGCGCTCTTTAAGGCGGCTGATTTGTAGGCCTCTTGGTTTATACCATAAGGAGAGCGTTTGATCGTAAGATACGGATGATTTCCTGTTGTCTTTATTACTTTACCATTTTCTGTGGTCAGTTTAAAGATTGGTTTTACTCCCATATCAAGAAGGGCTTTAACCCGGCGTGCTTCAAACTGACCTGTATCTTCGTTTAGAGAATAAACCAATGTTCCTGGTTTGATATCTTTAATCTTTTCTTTTTGAACTTTGAACTTTGAACTTTGAGCATCAAAAATTGCCAACTCTGTATCACCTGTTACACAATTTCCTTCAACATGTAATTTTTGAGCAGGACTCGTCGTCCCGATGCCGACGTTGCCGCTTGAATTGATATAAATCCTATCAACCCCTGCCGTAGCATCTGCATTATGAAAACCCCCATCAGAACCAGAATAGATGCCA
>JBAMMJ010000076.1:0-3643 GCA_039793825.1 Verrucomicrobiota bacterium
AAAATTTTCTGTATTAATGTATTCAAATAATAATTAATAATTTTATTTATTATTATTCAATTTAGAATATTTAATGAATGAATTAAAATATTTTGATTTTTATATTGATAAACTTTAAATTGTTATTTAAAGTTGAATTTTATATTTTAACGTTTGTTTTTTAGAATAGAACATTAATGAATTATCAGTAATTTATGACTGAGAATTACGAAATATATTATTTACTGGTACTGATGTTGACCGGCGTGGTGTACGTGCTGGGGGCGTTTTTCTTTTCAAGGTTGATTGCGCCGCGCTATAATGATCCGGTCAAGGTAATTCCTTATGAATGCGGTGAGCTTCCTTACGGCTCTGCGTGGAAACAATTTAACGTCGGGTATTACATTTTTGCCCTTTTGTTTCTTATTTTTGATGTTGAAGTAATATTTCTATTTCCGTGGGCTGTGATATACAGGGAATTTGGTTTATTTGCGCTTATTGAGGGCGGCATATTTCTCTTAATATTAATTTTTGGATTAGTTTTCGCCTGGCGAAAAGGTTATCTGGTCTGGCAATGAGTGAACATAAACAAAATTTAGAATTGCCACAGCATCGTTTGCCGATGCCTGATGGCGGTTTTTTGCTTACGAAGCTTGAAGCGCTGCTTAATTGGGCGCGCTCCAATTCTCTTTGGCCCCTGACGTTTGGAACAAGTTGCTGCGCCATTGAGATGATGCAAACCGGGGCATCGCGTCACGACTGGTCTCGGTTTGGATTTGAAGTTGCGCGCGCAACGCCACGTCAGGCTGATATGATTGTTGTTGCCGGGACGATCTGTTTCAAGATGGCAACACGCTTGCGAACATTATACCGCCAGATGCCCGAACCAAAATGGGTCCTTGCTATGGGGGCTTGCGCGGTAAGTGGCGGACCGTTTTATTACGAGAGTTATTCGGTGGTAAAAGGAGTGGATAAAATTATACCTGTTGATGTTTATTTACCGGGTTGTCCACCACGCCCTGAAGCTTTATTGCATGCGTTAATGATGTTACAGGAAAAAATCAAAAAAGAGCCTGCTTTTAGGCGTCAACCACGTCCTTTGCCGGATTTTCCGTTTGATTACGAACCATTGGACCCGCAGAAAGACTATTTTGAAGAATGATGAATCAGGAAACTCAAAATACCACTGTGCCACCCGCAACAAATGAAGAGTTAGCGAAGTTGCGAGAAGAAATTCAATCTTTGCTCGGCGACGAAGCGGTTTTTGAACTGAACGGTAAATTGCCAGCCTTCAGGGTTCCAGCGTCGTCTGTTCATGCTGCTTGCAAGAAATTGAAGGATAACGGTTTTGATTATCTTTTGTTTGTTACTGCGGTTGACTATCCACAGCAAAATAAAATTGAGTTAGTTTATATGATTGGCAGTTATTGCAATCAGCGAGAAATAGCGCTTGTTGCCGATGTGGACCGGACAAATCCAGAGGTTGAAACTGTCTGCGACATCTGGCAGGGCGCAAATTGGCACGAACGGGAAGTATACGACCTTTTTGGCGTTAATTTTAAAAATCATCCTTTTCTTCGCAGGATTTTGCTTGACGACAGCTGGGAAGGACATCCATTGCGGAAAGATTATGTGGATAAAGTTCATAACGTTGTGAAAAGGCCATATTGATAGAGGGGGGAGAGAATGGAGACAATTGCAAAATCAACATCGCCGGCGGCTCTGACATATCAAGACTATTTTGTAAATATGGGTCCGCAGCACCCATCCACTCACGGTGTCTTGAGATTGATCGTAAAGCTCGCCGGAGAGACTGTTCTTGGGGTAACGCCTCATATTGGATATGTTCATCGTGGTATAGAAAAAATGGCTGAAGCCCAGACGGTTATTCAATTCACGCATTTAACTTCCCGTTTAGATTATCTTTCTGCCCATATAAATAACTGGTGCTGGGCGATGACGGTAGAAAAAGCGCTTGGATTAGAAGTACCGGAGCGCGCGGAATATATAAGAATAATAATGGCGGAATTGACCCGTATCGCTTCTCACCAACTCTGGTGGGGGGTTTTTGGTATGGACCTCGGGGCATTTACCCCGTTCCTCTATGCTTTTAGGGATAGGGAAAAGATTAATGATATTTTTGAAAAGAACTGCGGGGCGCGTTTAACAATGAATTATATTTGTCCGGGCGGCGTTATGGAGGACGTTGAGCCGGATTTTGAACAGGATGTCCGCACTTTCTGCGAATATTTTAAACCAGTTATTGAGGAGTACGACAAACTTTTGACTGGGAATATTATTATTCAAGAGAGAACTAAGGGGGTTGGTGTTCTAACGCCGGAGGTTGCAAAGGCTTATGGAGTAACCGGTCCGACTCTACGCGCAAGCGGCGTTGATTACGATGTTCGGAAAAACCATCCTTATGGTTTTTATCCAAGAATTGATTTTAAAACCGCTGTTGCCACCGAAGGCGATAGTTGGGCTCGGTATCTTGTGAGGCTGGAAGAGATGCGTCAGAGCATAAAAATTATTGAGCAGGCACTTGACCAGATGCCAAAATCCGGTCCGGTTAGGGGAAAAGTACCTGCTGTTTTGCGCGTGCCTCCGGGGCGTTACCTTGCAAGGGCGGAAGCGGCAAGAGGCGAAATAGCATTTTTCCTTGTCGGTGATGGCAAACCGCTACCTTATAGGGTAAAAATAAGGTCGCCAAATTTTTCTAACCTGGCGGCTTTTCCAAAAGTAATAAAGGGTTGGCGCGTGGCTGATTTAGTTGCGGCAATGTCAACTTTTGATCTGGTGATACCTGATATTGATAGATAAATAGATAAGGATTTGAGGGAAACAAAAGTTACGATGAGTAGTTTAATTTACAATACAGAAAAGTTTGTAGAGGAACTCAATCTGTGGTTAGAGCGGTTTTTATACGAGCCGTGGCTTGTTGAGTTTGTCAAAATGGTATTAGCCGCGGTGGCTCTTGTTGGGCTTGCCTCTGTTCTTGGAATGGTGCTGATTTACATAGAGCGGAAAGTGGCGGGACATATGCAGCAGAGGCTTGGTCCGATGCGGGTCGGACCGCACGGTATTTTCCAGACAATTGCCGACACTTTGAAACTACTTGGAAAAGAAGATATTACGCCTAAAGACGCCGACCTGTTGATTTACAATATAGCTCCATTGATTACCTTTGTGGCTTCGTTTATTTGTCTTGGTTTTGTACCTTTTGCGCCTGCTATAGAGGCGTTGAAGTTTAATGTAGGGTTATTGTTTGTGCTTGGCATATCGTCGGTCGGCGTTCTTGGAATCCTTGCCGCTGGATGGTCAAGCAATAATAAATGGTGTTTTCTGGGCGCTATGCGGGCTGGTGCTCAGATAATTTCTTATGAACTTTCAGCTGCTCTGGCTTTGCTTACCGCGGTTTTGTTTGTGGGGTCTCTGGATTTTCAAGAAATAGTAAAATCTCAACAGGACGGTTGGTGGGTCTGGCGCGCCCCGATTGTTGGACTTGTAGCGTTTGTTGTCTACACCATAGCGTCCACAGCCGAATGTAATAGAACGCCGTTTGATATCGTTGAAGGAGAAAGTGAGTTAACCGCCGGCTTCCACACCGAATATTCAGGAATGAAATTTGCAATGTTCTTTTTAGCCGAGTTTGTAAACATTTTTA
>JBAMMJ010000076.1:3653-9410 GCA_039793825.1 Verrucomicrobiota bacterium
GGCAACGGTGTTTTTAGGTGGATGGATGCCATTTCATATTGGTGGACTGGACGCGTTAAATAGGATATTTGATTTAATACCCCCGTGGATATGGTTTTTCGGAAAGGTTTCCGTATTGATTTTTATTGTAATGTGGTTCAGATGGACTTTTCCGCGTTTGCGAGTTGATCAATTAATGCGTTTTGAATGGAAGTTTTTAATGCCATTGTCATTTGTTAACCTCGCAATTGCGGCTGTAATTGTGTTGGCTGGATGGTATTTTTTTTCCGGTTAGGTTATGAATATTATTAAAAAGACATACGATGGTTTAAAGGGCTTACTTTCGGGTATGGCTCTAACGTTTAGTTACTTTATTCGGTTTGATAAAGTAATTACCCAGCAATATCCCGAAAACCGCGACAAACTCAAGCTGCCACCTCGCTCCCGTTCGCGAATTGAACTTATTTATGATGAACAATCGGGAAACTTCAAATGCATTGCTTGTGGACTTTGTGTTCGGGCTTGTCCCAACAATTCAATTGAAGTAATTCGCGGTAAGGACCCACAAACCCAAAAACCAAAACTTGAGAAGTTTGTTTATCATTTTGAACGATGTGTTGTTTGCGGTTTATGTGTTGAGGCTTGCAAGAGCGATGCCCTGACGATGGGAAATAAATTTGAAAACGCTGTTTATGATTCATCTCAATTAACAATTATTTTAAATCAAATTCCGGATTCTTTAAAGAAAAAGTCTGAGACAAAACCGCAGGTCGTTGTTTCTCAGTCGGCAGATGAAACAAAAATAGCCGCCGAACCTAAATCGCAACAGATTAATAATTCAGAATTAAATACACAACAAGTTAATTCCTCCATAAAAGTTCAAAAATGAAAACGGTTCTTTTTTACATAATAAGCATATTTTCACTGCTTTGCGCGATATTTGTAGTCACGACGCGTCATCTTTTCCGCGCAGCACTGGCGCTCATTGGTGTGTTGACGGGGATTGCTGGTATGTACCTTTTAATAGACGCTCAATTTTTATCTGCTGTTCAGATTACGGTTTACATTGGCGGAATTGTTGTTCTTGTTGTTTATGTGGTAATGCTTGTATCGGACGTTACTCAGAAAGGTTTCGCCGATACCCCTCCCTGGCGAAAAGCGGTTGGTGGAATTCTCGCCGCTATGCTGTTTGTGTTGTTGCTCATCGCTTCGGCACCTCTTGCTTTAATCAAAGAGCTTGCCGCTCGTTCCGCGACAGTTACCGAGATTGGCAGGGCTTTAATTTCTCCTGAAAAAGGTGGATTTGTTCTTGCGTTTGAATTGATTTCAATTTTGTTAATTGCAGCTGTAATAGGCGCTTTAACAATTGCGTTTCCGGGAGACTTTACAGACAAAGAAAAAGAAGAGAAAGAAATTGAGGAAGTTAAAAAATGAACGAACCGAGTTTGAACCAATTTTTAGTTTTTTCGGCGGCGTTGTTTTGCGTCGGTGTTTACGGGCTTCTGACGCGTCGCAACTTAATCGCGATGCTGATGTCAGTTGAATTAATCCTTAACGCTGCAGCTTTGAATTTTGTTGCTTTTCATCATTACAAGTTCGGCGGGGAAGTTGGAGGCGCCGTGTTTCCGGTCTTTATAATTGCAGTTGCGGCTGCCGAAGCAGCAATTGTGCTGGCTATAATAATTGCATTATTCAGACACAAGAAAGAACTTGATGTTGAACAGGTGAATACATTGAAGCATTGATGGATTAAACATTATGAGCGGTAGTTGGTTTATAGATCATTTATGGCTTGTTCCATTGTTTCCGTTTATAGGATTTTTAATAACGGGACTTGGATTAAGAGGGTTTAAACACGCCGTGTCGTCGGCTGTGGCGATCGTTGCTGTTGGCTTAAGCGCTTTAGTAGCCTGGGGGGCTGCCATTGATTATTACGGAAAATTCGGCGGTAAAACTTTAATCCCCTGGCAGTACTGCTGGTTGAAATTTTCTCCAACTCTTCAGGGTAATGTGGGGGTTTATGTGGATGATATTTCAATGCTTTTGACTATAGTGGTAACGACAATAAGTTTCTTCATTCATATCTATTCGCAGGGTTATATGCATGGCGATAAAGGTTACCGAAGATTCTTTGCGTTTTTAAACTTATTTACATTTTCAATGCTTGGTCTTGTTCTGGCGCCATCGCTTATTCAAATGTTTGTGTTCTGGGAATTGGTAGGTTTGAGTTCATTCTTGTTAATTGGATTTTACTGGGAGAAACCGTCTGCAGTTGCCGCGTGCAAAAAAGCATTCATCGTGACAAGGTTCGCGGACCTTGGGTTTTTAATTGGTTTGCTACTTCTTGCATATTATGCAAAAGGGCTTGATTTTGTCCATATCAATGACCAATCAACAATTGAACATTTGAACAGCATCAAAGTGCCTTTTCTGGGACTAAGTCTTTTACCTGTTGCCGCGATACTCGTATTTATGGGCGCCGCCGGGAAAAGCGCAATGTTTCCTCTTCATATCTGGTTGCCTGACGCGATGGAAGGTCCAACCCCTGTTAGCGCTTTGATTCACGCAGCGACAATGGTTGTGGCTGGCGTTTATCTTGTAGCCCGGCTGTTTCCTGTCTTTGCTATAGCCAGGGAGGCAGTGGCTGTGGTTTTGGCAGTAGGCACCTTTACTTCTCTGTTTGCGGCGATAATTGCAATGACTCAATTTGATATTAAACGAGTTCTGGCATATTCCACTTTATCCCAATTAGGTTATATGATGCTTGCCCTTGGCGTTTCTTCCTGGGAACATCCGCTTGGTTTCACCGCCTCAATGTTCCACTTAACGACGCATGCCTGCTTTAAAGCGCTGTTGTTTCTTGGCGCAGGCAGTGTGATTCACGCGGTTCACACAAATGATATGCGCGAGATGGGCGGTCTGCATAAACGACTTCCAATAACTCATATTACTTTTCTTATTGCCTGTCTCGCAATCGCAGGTGTCCCGCCTTTATCAGGATTCTTTTCAAAAGACGAAATTCTGGCAGCAGCATGGTATAGTGGACATCATTTGCCTTTTCTGGTAGCGCTCTTTGTTGCAGGTTTAACAGCATTTTATATGTTCAGACTTTATTTTATGACTTTCTGGAACGAACCAAAAGATTTAGAACGTCATAATCATGCTCATGAATCGCCTTTAAGTATGGTGTTTGCGCTGGTTGCTCTGGCTATACCGTCTATAGCCGCCGGTTTTATACCGTTTGGACATTATGTATATCGCGGAGAATTAGAGCACCACGGCATTAATTGGTTAATAGCAGGAGCATCAATAGTTGCCGGTCTTTGCGGAATAAGTCTTGCATTTATTCTTTACTTCAGACCAAATGATTTACCCTCGCGTTTTGCGTATGCCTTCGGTGTTTTCCACAAGATCGTTTATCATAAATTCTATATTGATGAAATATACCTCTATGTAACGCATAACATCATTTTCAAATATATCTCTGCGCCATTTAATTGGTTTGATCGCCATTGCGTTGATGGATTTATGGATCTGACGGCGCAGGCAACGCTTCAGGCAGGTAGATGGGTAAGAAGAACTGTTACAGGACATCTTCAAACCTACCTGGTGTGGGTCATAGCAGGGATAATTTTATTGAGCCTGATAATCTGGAACCTCAACGATGTGATAATTTGGGGGCTCGCCATCATAGCGCTTTCTGGCGTCTTAATAGCGTACATATATCAATTTGTTTGCACTTTATTAAAGAAAACCGAACCACTTAAAAGGATAGACAGAGACTAAGATGGGACCACTTACAACAATTGTATTAATACCGTTTGCAACTGTTATTATACTGATGTTTCTGCCGCGCAAGCAGGAACAATGGATAAAACGCATCTGCCTGATTTCCACAGGCTTGACACTCGGATTATCCACCTGGCTGGTATTTGATTATTTAGCCAGAATTGGGGGTATTCATTCTTCAAAGTTGCCCTCCGGGATAGATTTACCCCTTGAATACGTGGAGAAGATGCCGTGGTTGAGCAATCTTGGGATTGAGTATTTTATGGGCGCCGACGGCATATCAATCCTGATGGTTTTTCTAACCGCAGTTGTTATCTTCAGCGGTGTATGCGCTTCCTGGTATCACAATTATAGAACTAAAGAATTTTTTATATTCTTAATGCTTCTTGTAACCGGCGTATTCGGGGTATTTGTTGCAAATGATATGTTTCTGTTTTTTCTCTTTTACGAACTGGCAGTGCTGCCGATGTATTTGTTAATTGGCATATGGGGAACGGGTCCGCGCGAGTATTCCGCAATGAAACTTACATTGATGCTTATGGGTGGTTCGGCATTAATAGTTGTCGGGATACTTGTTCTTTATTTTGAATCTGGCGGACATAGTTTTGCTTTTTCGGAAATCGCAAAATCAAAAATACCGCTAACAACCCAAACGTGGCTTTTTCCTGTAATGTTTTTTGGATTTGGCACTCTTGGCGGTTTATGGCCATTCCATACCTGGTCGCCCGACGGTCATGCTTCAGCGCCAACTGCTGTCTCTATGCTTCATGCAGGTGTATTGATGAAACTCGGAGCGTATGGATGTTTGAAGACAATCTATATGATGCCTGAAGGCGCAAAGATGTGGGGGACATTCTTTATGGTATTAACAACGGTGAATATATTCTATGGCGCTCTGGTGGCAATTCAGAAGACAGACTTGAAATATATTACCGCGTATAGTTCAGTAAGCCATTGCGGACTGGTCTTGTTTGGACTTGCCACGCTCAATCCAACTGCATTCCAGGGCGCCACAGTTCAGATGTATGCTCACGGATTGATGACAGCCTTGTTCTTTGCTCTTGTAGGAATGATATATGGAAGAACTCATACGCGGTTTGTCACTGAAATGGGCGGTTTGTTAAAGGTTATACCATTTCTCGGTGTTGCATATATGATTGGTGGACTTTCGGGTCTTGGATTACCCGGTCTTGCGGGATTCATTGCCGAAATTCAGGTGTTCGTAGGCGCATTTACACTTGATTCTGTTGGACACAGGATAATGACGATATTGGCTGCTGCAAGTGTGGTTACATCAGCGGTTTATATTTTAAGAGCGCTGACAAGGATGCTTTACGGACCTATGGTAGACCCGCATCACGAACATATTAAAGACGCTACTTTTATTGAACGCGTTCCGCTTTCACTGCTCGTGTTTTTATTGGCTTTTTCCGGCATATTTCCTGGTTGGATGATAAGACTTGTGGAATATTCACTTGCGCCAGTAGTGAACCAGTTGCAAAGAGTAGCCTTTTAACAAAACACGGAGAATGATTTGATATGATTGAACAAATAACTATTATAGGAAATGAAATATTGCTGGTGGCATTGGGGATTGCCGTCGTTTCAATCGGCTTAATCAAAGGCAAACAAACTGAAGGTCAACCTGAAACCCTACTCACAGCGGGCGGTTTAACAATGCTTTTTATTGCAGTTATCACAGGGGTTTGGGGCGATGGAGAGGCATTTGGTGGGACCTATTATTCAGGAATGGTTGAAAGGGTGTTTAAATCTGTCTTTTTGATTTCAGGAGCACTCACAGCATTGATTAGTTACAACCCAAAATCATTCGTTTCACAACTTCCGAAAAATCGCATTGGAGAGCATCTCGGATTATTAATAATGTCCATTCTGGGAATGTGTTTCATAGTATCCGCAAAGGAGCTTGTGCTTTTATATATAGGGATGGAATTAACAACGATGCCAATAATATTACTTGTTGCATTCAAT
>JBAMMJ010000077.1:0-9405 GCA_039793825.1 Verrucomicrobiota bacterium
GTATGGCTGACCATACAAAAGTCCCTATCAGAGACCTTCGTTCCGATAGGACATTGACACCACAACGAATCGGAGAAAAATTTTCAAGCGAACTCTTCGCCGACGCCGCGATTGAGTTTTTGAAAAATCACGATAAATCTAAACCGTTTTTTGCCTACATAGCCTTTACAGCTCCGCACGACCCGCGCAATCCCCCGCTTCCATATAGAGAACCTTACTATAAAAATCTGCCTCCTCTTCCAAAAAATTTTCTGCCTCAACTACCATTTGATAACGGATTCATTGGCGGAAGAGACGAAAATTTAGCCCCCTGGCCCAGACCAAAAAATGTAATCAGAAATCAACTTGCCGAATACTACGGATTGATTACTCACCTTGATGAACAGATTGGTAGAATCCTTCAAACATTAAAAGAGCTCGGTCTTGACAAAAACACCATTATCATTTACGCCGCCGATAACGGACTGGCTCTTGGAAGCCATGGCTTGCTGGGCAAACAAAATGTCTATGAGCATAGTATGAAGGTGCCCCTAATCTTTGCCGGTCCCGGCATCCCGTCAGGTAAATCCTCAACGGCATTCACCTACTTATTTGATATCTTTCCCACAATATGCGATTTAGCCGCAATTCAAGCGCCGAATGATCTGGATGGACAAAGTTTGAAGCAAATCTGGGACGGTAAAAAAGATAAAGTCCGCGATTCGGTTTTCCTCCCGTTCCTACAAATCCAGAGAGCAGTTAGAGATGAACAATGGAAATTAATCTGTTATCCAAAATTTAGTTATATGGAACTTTTTGATCTTAAAAACGACCCATACGAAAAACGAAACCTGATTTTTAATCCAAAATATGAAACCCAAAAAAAACGGCTGCTCTCCCTTATGAAACAGTGGCAGGAAAAGTGCGGCGACAGCCTGAATATACCAGATGAAATCAAAAAACCGCAGAAACCCGATTTTTCAAAAGAAAAACTCCAGAGAATACCCGACCAATGGCAACCGGACTGGATAGTGAAAAAATATTTTTCTTCAAATTAATCTTAATAAACAAATAAAGCAATCGTGTAAAATCCTTCAAAACCTGAAATAATTCTGGTATATGAAAATAGAATCGCTGCGAATCGGAATGAAGGTCAAACACCCGCAATATGGTGTGGGAGTTGTCAGGACAATTTATCCAAAAACCGCCGAAATCGCCTTTGATATTGGACCCAAAAATTTGGAACCTGAATTATCCGGCATTGAACCAGCAGAACCACTCGCAACCATAAGCGGACTTGAAATTCCGCTTGAACAATTAATTAAACAAACCGTATCTGCCCTTGCCGACGAACTCGGAGTCCAGAGACCGGACGATGTCGTAGAACAACTCGCGCCTAAGTGGCAAAATGGCACTATCGTAATCAAACCAGCCGACCAAACGCTCCAATCCAAAGAAGTGCCCCTTGAAGTGTTCTTTCATAAAATCGTTATGATGCGCAATAACCTTAGATGCCTGGAACAAAAAGTTAACTCTTCCGATAAACTAACCGAAGCCGAAAAGTTTGATATACAACAATATATAACCCGATGCTACGGCTCTATGACCACTTTCAATCTCCTTTTCAAAAGAAAAGAAGACCAATTTAAAACCTGATCCTTCAAAACCTAAACCTGATTTGAATTTGGAATGAAAAATGCTATTATTTTGGTTTGACTGTGATGAATATTTAGTCTCATCATAGTCTTTAAATTTATATAACTATTTGATATTGAAATAGATAGGCATAAAAATGTATCTGGGTGAATTGAACTCATTGAACAGAATAAAACGGATTGAACCGAAAAAAACGCTCCGTGCGGTGAATTTTATGTGCAACGCGCCACAGGCAAAATCGGTTGAGCTTGTCGGCGATTTTAACAATTGGGACCCTACGGTGCATCCGATGCAAAGGCGTCCAGATGGTTGTTGGTTCTTGCAGGTTGAACTCCCACACGGGCATCACCGCTATATGTTCAGAGTTGATGGCGTTTTACAACTTGATCCAAAAGCCCATGGCATAGCCCGAAACGAAAAAGGCGAAAGGGTCTCGCTCATAGCCGTAAGTTAACCCGAACCCAATTTCCTTGTAATTTTCATTGCAACCTTAACGGTATAAACACCCCGAAAGGGGTGTTTTTTATTCCGTAATCATTGCTGCAGAAAAAAATACAAATTATGAATTGCCGATCCCAAAAGTTAAGTTTACCAGATTTGAACATCTTAACCAGCAATAAACCGTAGAAAATTTCTTTTTTGACGAATATTCCCGTAAAATGCGATTCGCTCAGCGCCCGATCAAACCTTTTTAGCTTTAGTATCAAAACCACATAATAGCCCGGCGCCTTTACGCTTCGGTTGAAGTGGCAAATTAAATTTTGTTCAGCGGATAAAAACTTTTCTTATTCACCGATTGGATAAAAGAAAATGTTGCCTGCGAAAATGGAGACTCTCTAAAAGCCAATCTATATGCCGCGCCTGTTAAATTGAACCTGATTATCATAGTCAAATATATAAAAAAATTATCTGCTGAATTGAAATCCGCTTGTCTGGAAACCCGATTTTCTGGATTAAGGAAGAGGTTAAGTTAGCGGTAAAAAAAGGCGTCGGGGAATCCCCGACGCCATCGTGGATGAATATAATCTTTTGTTAATCTAATTTCGGTTCGCTGCCGTCAATCATTTTAACCTTGTTATGCGCGAAATACTCTTTTACCAGAGCCTTCATCAATGTTGGGCGCTGGTCGTAGAGTCTGCGTAGTTTTCTTGGTTTGTGTTTGGCGAGCGCGTAATGAGTAAAGATCGGCATTGCGATCGTAGTGTCTGTATAACATACGACTGCATCCGGCAAACGATTAGGGTCAACCTTTCCCCAGCTAACCGCTTCGCTTGGGGTTGCCCCGGAAAGACCGCCGGTGTCCGGGCGCGCGTCAGTTATCTGGAAAAAGTAATCCTGACCATATTCTTTAATCCGAAGAACTTCCTGAATTTGCGGTTCGGTTTGGAGCATAAAATTTTTCGGGCTTCCACCGCCCCAAAGGACGACACCGCTCTTTCCGCCCGATCGTTTTGCGGCGAGCACAAAACTTGTGGTTTCGTTAACATCTATAGATGGATTAATTCGGAGTTTATTTCCGCGCAACTCAACGCCTGCGATGTTCATTCCGATTGTTGAATCGCCGGGAGAACTTGTATAGCAGGGAACGCCGGCGCGATACGCGGCGGCAAGGACAGATACATCCTTTAAACCGTTTTTATCTTCCCATTCGGCAGCGTATTTGCCGAGCAGGTAATGGAGTTCAGCAGTGCCCATTTCTTTCTGGAATTCAGGCTGGATAAGAATATTGCGCAGGATTTCATCTGTCGCCATCAGACAGTCGCTATATCCAAGCACAACATCGTAAATCCTTACAATATCGTTTTCGCGCAAATCGGTATCGTCGTATTTGAAACTTCCAACGTGTATGGGAAAATTGAACGCAAAATGCAGGTCGTGATAAAGATTTGCCCCGGTAGCCACTATCCAGTCCACAAAACCGGCTTTTATCAATGGCACAATACAGGAACAACCCAGCCCCGCCGGCGTTAAGGCGCCGGATAAGCTCATTCCAATCGTCACATCCGGCTCAAGCATCTTCTCAACAAATAGCTGGCACCCTTCCCGAAGCCGCGCCCCGTTATAAGCCAGAAATACGTTGTCCAATAGCTCCTCAACGGTCTCTTTGCCAGTAAGGTTTTTGGGCAAAATCCGTTTGCCAGACAGATATTTGTCGCGGTGCGGACATTTCTTTTTCTTTAGCCAATCAGGCAATTCCGACAAATCTTCCCGATACCTAACGTGTTTTTTCTTCTTAGCCATATCGTTTTGTTCCTGTTAATCAAATTTCTTACTATTCCATAAAATTGCGATTTTGCAAAAATTTATAATTATTCACAACGATTTTTAAATGAATGTCAATATCTATAAAACACAAACCCATTTCAATCCTCAATAAGCAGAGAAAATTTCATCTCCGATCGCTATCCCTGATTTGATAATTTCCGGCTCTGCCTTGAAAAAATACGACAACCGATAACGTCAAATCCTGCAGTGCAGTGATAAATGCAGTTATAAACCGTTTTGCAATTCCTATAACTTATACTCAATTATGAATTCCAAAAGCGACACTACCGGTTAAACGGTTTTTAGTTTATAAAACATTAATGCCAGCTCTCCTGAATAATTCAGACCCAACCCATACTATGGATTTAAATATGTCTGGTCTGACGTTTTAACAAATTTTTATTGGGAACTCGCCTTATTTTTATATCATTGGACTCTGCGAATCGTTTGAGGCATTCTGGCAATTCTTTAAATCCGACTTTCTTGCAGTCTTCAACCAAGACAGACGCAACAGTTTCGGGCGTATGTTTTTTAACTGAAGTCAAGTATTCATATAGCAATTCAAGCAGCCGCGCGCGAGAAATCGCAGTTGTGCTTCCAACCTTGCTAAATAGCCACTCGCTCAAAGCCATAAACTCGTTGAACGGCGAGCGCTCAATATTGCTGTCACCGCCATCTACTAAACCGAGGATCAATTCCGTTGTTTTCACAAAATTTCCGCTGTTTGCAATAATATCCCAGTAGCGCGCAAACCGCTTAATGGACTGCATCTGGGCAAAGCTAATCAGGTTTGTTTTCAAAACTTCATACGGCGGTTTAGAATTGTAAACCATTCCCCAGGACTCGGTGTGTTTGGCGATCGGTGCGCCACGAAGCCGTTTTAAAATGCCAACCTGAATTTCCTGCGGACGCAACCTTACCAATCGGTCAAAACCTTCGCCAAAACTTTTCAGGTCCTCGCCCGGCAGCCCGGCAATCAAATCCGTGTGCAGGTGCGCGCCGGTCTGCCACCTCAAAAAGCGCAGGTTCTCCTCTAATCTGGCATAATTTTGCCTTCGTTCAATTCTTTTAGAAACTTCCGGATTAAACGTTTGAATGCCAGCCTCAAATTGCAATGAACCCTGCGGAAACCTGCTAATCAAATCCCTCCATTCTCTGGGCAGACGATCAGGAACAAGTTCAAAATGAAAAAACATACCTGGTTGATAATTGCTCAAACAGAACTCCAGAATCCGCGTCCCGTGCTCAACGCTCAAATTAAAAGTCCTATCCACAAACTTGAATTGCCTTGCTCCCCGCGCAATAAGTTTTTTCAATTCTTCAAGAAAAAGCTCAACTGGAAAATACCTTACCGGTATGTCAAGCGACGACAGACAGAACTCACACTTAAATGGGCAGCCGCGCGAAGACTCAACATATATTATCCGGTGCCTGATATCCTCATCGGTATAATATTCATACGGCAGCAAAATTTTGTTCAGCTCTGGCAACGGCGGAGAAATAATTTTGGATTCAGGTTTTTCTCCACTTAAAACGCGCCGGCAAAACTCTCCAAACGCAATGTCTGCTTCGCCGCATATAACATAGTCGCATTGCTGAACTGTCGGATTGGTTTCCCATTCATAACTAACCTCCGGTCCTCCAACCGCCACAACCGTGTCCGGACTAACCTTTTTAATTATTCCAACCAGCTCTTCAACCTCGCGCGCATTCCAGATGTAAACGCCGATGCCGACAATCTTTGGGCTGCTATTCAATATTGCCTCCGCTATATCCACCGGGCGCATCTGCAGGTTAAACTCAAGTATTTGCGCGCGTTTTTTCATCTCTCCAAGGTTCGCGTATAAATACCGCAACCCAAACGCAGTGTGGATATACTTTGCGTTAATAGTTGTCAGAACTATATCAGCCATCGGCTAAAATTCTGTTATACTCAATTTCTACTATACCATCACTCATCCCGATTCATAAGGCAAAAAACGATTCATAAACCAAATGCAAAGTTTTATACCAAGTTCATCTCAACTTGATCTCTAAAAGATTTACCACTATCCCCCAATTCCGTCTAAATTTCATAACAAGCGAAAGTTAAATTATGACTGGAATTGAAAATCACGAATATATGCTCAAATAATAAAAACTTAACTTTATGGTTTCCTGCTGACGCCGTAACAAGGCAGGCAGGATATAGAATCACCTTCGGAATGACGGCTGGAAGTGTAAGATTCCCGGTGGAATTTGGCAAAAAGGATGCGCTGATATCGGTTTAAAATCCGCTTCACATTTAGCTATAATTTGCATTAATCTAAAATCTGTATGAATGATTTATTCAGTTTAAAAGACGAAGTTGCGGTCGTCATCGGCGCGGGCGGTGTGCTCGCCGGCGCGATTGCCGAAGGTTTTGCCGAATTCGGCGCAAAAGTCGCCGTGTTTGGTGTCAGACCCGAAGCCGGCGAGGCTCGGGCTAAACAGATCGTTTCTAAAGGCGGCGTTGCGAAGTATTTTTTTGCAAACGCTATGGATAAAGAAAGCCTTGCCACAGCCCACAAACAGGTTGTGGAAAGTCTTGGCGAACCAACAATTCTTTTGAATGCCGCCGGCGGAAACGACCCGCGAACCACCGTTACCCCGGATAACCCGTTTGAAAATATCACCCTTGAAAACTGGAGAAAGAATTTTGAACTAAACCTTGTCGCGGGCGCGCTGTTGCCGTGTCAGGAGTTCGGACCCGGGATGGTTAAACGGAAAAAGGGCAGCATAATCAACATCGCCAGTGTTTCGGCTCACATACCGCTTTCGTGCGTTGTGGCGTATTCTGCGGCAAAGGCGGCGGTTTTGAGTCTGACCCGATTTCTTGCTCGTGAATGGGCGCCGTATAATGTCCGCGTTAATTCTATAACGCCGGGATTCTTCCCCGCCGAACAGAATCGGCAACTGCTATTTAACCCGGACGGAACACCCACCGAGCGGACAAAACAGATCTGGGGTCACACACCGATGGGCAGGTTCGGCGAGGCTCACGAACTTGTCGGAGCTGCTATCTTCCTCGCAAGTCCAAAGGCAAGCAGTTTCGTCACGGGCGCCGATATTCGTGTTGATGGCGGATTCCTTGCACAAACAATTTAATTCAAAAAAGACCACGAAGAGACCGAGCATTAGTAATCACCTATGAAATGGGTGGAATGAGTAACGCAATACGACCATTCGGCAGCCCTGAGAGAATTCAAAATTAATGACCCCCTATTAAATAGGTGGATTAAAAAATGAAACACAACCGCTATGACCTCGGAGGAATCATACATAGTGCCTTTTGCGTGCGCCCTTTGTGGGGAGAATAAAAACTAAAGAGAATACAGAAGAATCGCAATTTATTAATTTAGCCCGTCTCGCTTTGCCAAAAATGCAACAGAATTATTTACCTTGTCATTTACTTAATCCGCCTAAATACAATTTCGCCATCGCTCAACAGTGGAATACCAATGCATTTTTCGCAGTAGTCAAGAACATTCAAATCTGGCACCGCGGCAATCAAACCGTAATCGGTCTGGTTGATTCTATTATATCTAAATTCTTTTCCATCAAAAAGACAAACAGGCGCGGATGAAAGATAAGATGGAATTAATTTTGTGAGCCTATCCGGCAATTTGCCGTTCGCAAGCCTGTAGCGTTCAATCGCGCAGGCAACATTGCACAATTCAACCGCGGTCTGTGAAATGCCAGTCCTGTAAAAAACCTTCTCAGTTGCCAGCAGAAAATTGGCAAAAATAGTATAAGGATTTTGACCCGGTTTTTTAGCCAGTTTTTCAAAATGCGCTGACATTGGCGAGTTCCGCCTGTCCCTGATAATGTTGTCAAGAATCTGCTTTCTTTCTTCTATTACATTGCAAAAGGTTACCGCGTTTTGATAAAACCAGCCATTGGGTATAAGCCAGAAAGTCAGTGCGGTAAAATTATTAAAGGAATTATCGCAACAGGTAGTGCAGCCAGGTTCAAAGTATTTGATAAAATAATCTCTGTTCTGAAAAAGCATCAGCATCTTTGCCCCGAACGCCTCTTCTGTAGCCAAACTGCCGCGCAAATCTTTTAACAGATCAATCCCGGACAAATATTTCTGAAATTCGGCAAGTTGCCCGTCCGTCCACATCCCCCGTGCGATCCCTTCGCGGATATTTTCCAGGACTATATTTAACATACTTACGCGAACCAATAACGAGATCAAAAACGGCTCATCCTTGATTGAATTAGCGAGCTTGAGCCCAAACCTGACATCTTCAAACGCCGCATCCGCTTTGTTCAATTCTATGTAACATACCGAGCGAATCTGAATTAGCTGCAACATTCTTTTTAAATATGAATAATGAGGCAATAATATTTCTGCCGGGTTCTCTGGTTCATAATCTATTGGGAACCTGAATAATTCCCGCTGTTTTGATTCAGAGATAAGTGCGTCTAAATACGGAGTTAATCCGCTCATTGCCTTTAACACGCATTCGGCGTCGTTAGAAATTGATCCACAATCCTTATAATTCTTTTTCCTGAAATCCTCCGCTACCTTTTTCAAATCAACATAATTAGTCTCTAAAATTGAAATCGGCATTTTAACCGAAAACGACGATTTAATTCTCTTTCCTCTGCTTTCCTGCAAGATTTTAAAAAACGCTTCATATTCATTATTAAATCGCGTCAAATCGTTAATCGCATTTGTCTCTTTTGTAGTCCCCTCTCCATAAACCTCAACTACCGTTTTAAAAATTCCACTCATTGCGAGGTTTTTATCATCAGGAACCGGCAGCGGTACATAGCGCTTGATCTCAAGCGTTATATCCTTATGCTGAGCCTTCCATTTTTCAAGCGCGCGTTTGCCCCTGACATTCTCAACAATCTGAAACACCATTACCAGTATGAGGAGGATGCCGAAGAAAATTAAAATCCCACCCGCGATTTTCTTAAACGGAATGCTAAATCCAATTTTTATCTCCTTCTTCCACACACTTTTATGATTCTGATTTTCCATATAGACCGCCTTTATTATAAACATTGCGTCCTCATAAATCTACTTTCTAACATAATAGACAACCCTGCTTGAACACCCTCACGCGAATTCTTGAAACAGCAAAACGTTCTTATTTGACATCCTGAAATTATAGATGAATCTTTTATAAGAAAATGAAAACAAAAATAGAAAGACCTCTTATGCGCGCTTCAAATTCATTATCCCGTCGCGAGTTCATCCTTGCATCGTTAGGAACTCTGACGTTTGGCGAGTTTATTCTCAACTCGCAGTAGCAGCATCCATCTGGCATACCAAGGAGAGCGCTCGGAAAAACCGGCGAGCAGGTATCAATAATTGGCATCGGCGGCTGGGACATCGGAAATGTGAAAGACCGAAAAGAGGCAATCGCAATTATGCACGAGGCGATTGACGAGGGAGTTAATTTTTTTGACAACTGTTGGGACTACCACAACGGCGGCAGCGAGGATGTTATGGGCGAGGCGCTCTCCAGC
>JBAMMJ010000078.1:0-5040 GCA_039793825.1 Verrucomicrobiota bacterium
TGATAGCGCGCGCGCTTGCGGTTCGTCCTAAATTGTTGCTACTTGACGAGCCGACCTCCGGAATTGATGCCCCGACCGTCCAGAGCATTATGCAGACCTTAAAGACGTTAAACGCCGAACAAGGACTGTCAATTTTGCTCGTTACGCACGACATCAATGTTGTCAAACAGTATGTAAAACAACTCTTTATAATTCAAAACAATAGACTTTATTCAACAACAATTAAAGACATAACGACGCCCGAAAAAATTGCGGCATTACTTGATGTCTCATTAGGTTGAAATCGGAGGCTTATGAACACTATGATTGAAATTTTTTCGCCCGATTTTTTATTAAGAAACTCGCTTTATGTTAGCGTTATTGTAGGGCTGGTTTGTCCACTGGCAGGCATATATCTTGTTTTAAGGCGAATGGTTTTTCTTGGCGTGGCTTTGCCGCAGATTTCATCTTTAGGCATCGCCATAGCGTTATCGGTTCATATCTGGCTTGGTCATAGCGACGCTTTTCACGGCGAAGAACAGAAAACACTTATCTACGCAGGGGCGATTGGATTGTCTTTGATCTCTATAATATGGCTTGCCTTTTCAGAATCAAAAAAACAAATCTATTCCGAATGCCGTTTAGGCGCGGTTTACGCTATTGCGCTGGCTGCAAGTATATTAATTCTGGCAAAATGCCCGGTGGCTGAAAGAGGTTGGTTGAATTTGCTCAAGGGCGAAATAGTATCAGTATCCAATGCGGATTTATGGCTAACTGTAATCGGTCTTGGAGTCGTGATTTTCTGCTTCTGGCGGTTCAACCGCGAATTCACACTTATCTCATTTGATCCTGAAATGGCAATTACTCTAAAAAAGAATATATTGCTATGGGATTTATTCCTGTTTTTGCTAATTGGCACAACAATTGCCATCGCGGTGCTTACCGTCGGTCCGCTTGTTGCATTTGGATTTACCGTAATTCCACCTCTTATAACGCGTCTGTATGTTAAAAGTATGCGGAACTTTATGATTCTCTCTTCCCTGACAAGCGGTCTAGCCGCTTTGATTGGTTTTATCATCGCTTACAAATATGACCTGCCGGTCGGAGCGCTTGACGTTACCCTTCTTGGCGCCGTCTTGATTGCAACCTCGTTAATCAAGATTGCCGTCAAATCCATTTCCACTTAACCCCTGTCTCTGGCAAGCAAGAGAATATTTTCGGCGGGTATTTAATCTGGTCAAACGGAAGGGTCGTTTTATATGAGAATGAAAAGAGTGAAAAAAAGATTTATCTTGGAGATAGGGTGATTTAAAAATAGCCCGGCACGGGCGCCACTTTTTACCCTCGCATTCAATGCCCGAAATTGATATATGTCATATAAACTAAAATTATTTCTTGAAAATCCTTCGCTTATTTTAAAAACTATTGTGTTGCATTTTTAAGTAAACTTGGATTTACTTTTTGCCGTTTAAGAATTATTAAAGATTATCAAATGAATGGCGACAGGTTGAAAATATTAATTTTACTAATAATATTTGCTATCGTTTATGGAGCCGGGTCATTGAGAACAGGCGAAGCCGCAGGAGATAACATATTTTCTCAAAAAATCGCAGAAACTGGCGGTGTCTCGCATCCGACCGAACATCACGGTTTGCCGGAAAGCGCTCAACAGATTGCGCCGTACATCAGCAATTCAATGGTCTTGACCTGGATTGTGGCGTTATCATTAATTTTATTCGCAAGAATCGCAACTCGGGATATGAAGGATGTACCGGATGGGATTCAGAACTTCGCGGAATGGCTTGTGGAAACGTTGCACGATTTTCTTGAAAGTATTATCGGACCAGAGTTAGCCAAAAAAACCTTCTGGTTCTTTGCCACAATCTTTATATTCATCTTATTTTCAAACTGGTTCGGCTTAATCCCGGGTGTTGGAACGATTGGTTGGGGGGTTCCGGATGCCGATGGCAACCTGCGGCATATCACCATCCCGCTATTGCGCGGAGTCAATGCCGATTTGAATATGACCTTTGGGATGGCGGTCGTTTTCTTTGTAATGTGGACTATCTGGGCGATTCAGGCAAACGGCGTCAAAGGCTTTATCCTGCACCTGTTTGGTCCAAAAGGCGATACGGCTGGCTTGTTAAAAATCCTGATGATTGCCGTTTTTGTTATGGTTGGCTTTCTTGAGGTAATATCAATTTTGTTTAGACCGGTCTCTTTGAGTTTTCGTTTATACGGAAATATATTCGCAGGGGAAAATATGCTTGAGGCTATGTCCCAGATTGGACCGCCAAATCTCAGGTGGCTGTTAAGCTGGCTTGTACCGATTCCGTTTTATCTGCTTGAAGTGCTTGTAGGTCTTGTTCAAGCCCTTGTTTTTATGTTGTTAACGGCTGTGTTTACATTATTAATTTGTATGCATGAAGATGGCGGCGAACATAAACATAAAGCCGCTCATTAAAAACGGATTTCGGCGGTCTGACCATAAATAAATTGTGGGGACCGCTGATAAAAACGAAAGGGAAAAAACTATGTTGACGCAAATACCAATGTTAGCGGAAATAGCCGGCAATGTCCATGTTGGGCTTGCGTGTTTGGGCGCGGCTCTGGGTGTGGGATTCATCGGTATGAAGGCATCGGAAGCGGTGGGACGCAATCCCGGCGCTGCCACAAAGATCCTCGTACAGGCAATCCTGAGCACGGCATTTGCCGAAGGTATAGTGTTCTTCGCCATATTCCTGGCGAAATAACAGAATAATGTTATTAAAAAGTCAAAATAATCACGGGCGCAGTTGTTAACTGCGCCCTGCAAAATTCACGGTGCTGCGGCTATGAACATTGAGATAATATTTGCTGCCGGTTCTCTTGCCGACACAGCAAGAGAAACTGCAGAAAAGTTCGGACTTAATCTGCCACAATTTATCGCCCAGGTGATAAGCTTTGCCATTGTTGCGGCGCTTCTTCACCGTTTTGTTTATAAACCGATCCTCCAGATGCTTGAAGAACGAAAACGGAGAATTGCCGAAAGCCTTGAAAACGCAGAAAAAATTAAGTCCGAGCTCGCTAAAACCGAAGCCGCCCGTCAGGAAATCCTTTCACGAGCTAACTCGGACGCCAACAAATTAATAGAAGAAGCAAAAGCAGCCGCGGCAAGATTGCAGGAGGCAGAAGCCAAAAAGGCAATAGCAATGGCTGAACATATAATTCAAAAAGCCCACGAAGCCGCAGCAGCAGATAGGATGAAGATGATGAACGAACTGAGAAAAGAAATCGGCAGACTCGTTGTTGAAACAACAATCAAGGTCACAGGAAAAGTCTTAACACCTGAAGAACATAAACGACTTATTGAAGAGGCAAACCGCGCCTTGATATCTCAATAAAATTTATGAGACCTGCGCCACAAATAAACCGCATTTATAACTGTAAGTTATTATGATTACGTCAAAACAAATCCGCCGCGAAGCCCGCGAGCTATTTAAATGCTGTAGGGTAGATGGCGTGCTTGATGAGAATCGCGTCAGATCAATCGTAGAAGAAGTCTTGCAAAAAAAACCGCGGGGTTACCTGCAAATATTAAAAGTTTTTAAACGACTTGTTAAACTTGAAATAGATAGGAATACGGCAATTATTGAAAGCGCCGTAGAGATTGATGAGCAAACTAAAAATCTGATCAAAGAGAATTTAATCCGACTCTATGGCAAAAACTTGCGAATGAAATTCGTGGTTAATCCGTCGCTTATCGGCGGATTGAGAATTAAAGTTGGAAGCAAAGTTTACGACAGTTCAATAATAACAAAATTGAGAGAATTGGCTGAAACCTTTTAACTAACGTTGAAACACAGTTATGAGCGATATCCTGAAAGAAATTGAAGAAAAGATAGCCGGTATCAAAACGACGGCGTCGCGCAGAAATGTTGGAGTCGTCCGCGAGGTTAGCGACGGCGTGGCAAAGATTGAAGGGCTTGACGACGCGATGCTTAACGAGATGCTTGACTTTGGCAACGGGATCACCGGAATAGCGCTAAATCTTGAAGAGACTGAAGTTGGCGCCATTATTCTTGGTGAATATACACATATCAAAGAAGGTCAGGAGGTAAGAACAACCGGCAAGTTGCTTCAGGTACCTGTCGGTATGGGACTTTTAGGGCGCGTTGTGAACACGCTCGGCGAACCGCTGGACGGAAAAGGTCCGATCAAATACGATACAACCTACCCGGTTGAAAAAATTGCCCCGGGAATTATTAAACGACGTAGCGTTAACCAACCTGTGCAAACGGGTATTATGGCAATAGACGCGATGATCCCTATCGGCAGAGGTCAGCGTGAATTAATTATCGGCGACCGTTCAACCGGCAAAACCGCTCTCTGCATAGACACTATCATTAATAATGCCCGTTTAAACCGCGAGGCGGATGAACGTGGCGACGTATCTTACCGAAAACTCTATTGCATCTACGTCGCGATTGGTCAAAAGCAATCAAGTATAGCCCAAACGCTTAGCGTTCTTGAACGCGAAGGCGCAATGCCTTACACAATTGTTGTTGCCGCCCCCGCTTCTGATTCGGCTACGAACCAGTATCTTGCGCCATTTGCCGGCTGCGCTATGGGTGAGTGGTTTATGGATAATGGAATGGACGCGCTCATTGTTTATGATGACCTATCAAAACACGCTGTAGCTTATCGTCAGGTCTCTCTGGTGCTGAAACGTCCCTCCGGACGCGAAGCCTATCCGGGCGATGTATTTTACCTCCACAGCAGACTCCTTGAACGAGCGGCAAAACTCAATGAGAAAAACGGCAACGGCTCGTTAACAGCTTTGCCAATAATTGAAACTCAACTTGGCGACGTATCGGCATACATACCGACAAACGTTATTTCAATCACCGACGGGCAAATCTTTCTTGAAACAGACCTGTTTTATCAAGGCGTAAGACCTGCCATTTCAGTGGGTATTTCCGTTTCCCGTGTCGGTTCAGCCGCCCAGATAAAGGCAATGAAACAGGTGGCGGGCAGGATCAAACTTGATCTGGCGCAATTCCGCGAACTTGCTGCGTTCGC